>JAICKD010000710.1 GCA_025928125.1 Ktedonobacterales bacterium | reverse complement strand
GTCGGTCGCCGCGCAGCCAGCCGTCGCGCCCGCGCCCGCGTCGCGTCCAGCCGTCAGTTCCGGCGTGCGGGCCGTCGGGCTGATCTGTCCGCGATGTGGGTTTGTGAACCGCTCCAACGCGAAGTTCTGCGCACACGATGGCGCGCCACTGCGCCCAGGCATCGCGCCGCGCAGCCGCGCCGGAAAGCCCGCCGCAGCCCCAGTGACGAAGATTGTCCCCGCCAGCACTGCTGAGTTGCATGCCCAACGCGCCACCGAATCGTTCGGCGCTGGACGCTTCCAGCAGGCGATTCGCCAGGCGGAGGAGGCCATTACCCAGGGGCGCGGCACGTATGACCTCTACCTGCTACTGGGACGCGCCCGCCGCTCGCTCAACCGGCATCTTGAGGCGGCGCGCGCCTTCGAGCAGGCCGCCCGCCTGCATCCGACGGCCGAGGCGCTGACGCTTGAAGGGATGTCGTGGCGCGACGCGGGCGACCTCACCGCCGCACAGATTGCGCTGACGAAGGCGCGCGTGCTCGACCCGCATAACGCCGATATTCCCAGCCAGCTGGGACTGATCTGCCTGCACCAGGGCATGTTCTCGCAGGCCGAAGGCGAACTATCCGCCGCACTGGAAATCCAGCAGAACTGGATTCCGGCGCTCATCGGCATGGGGCAACTGCACGGGGCGCGCAAAGAGTGGCCAGAGGCCATCGCGTCATTCCGCCAGGCGACCGCCGCCGCACCGAACGACGCGACCGCTCACCTGGAGCTGGGGCGCGCGCTGCTGGCGACGCACAAGCCCGCCGAGGCCGTGCGCGAGCTTGAGCAGGCGACGCGCCTCGCGCCACAATCGGTGGAGGCGTTGACCGCGCTGGGCGTGGCGCTCTCAGCCACTGGCAAGCGCAACAAGGCGCGCGACGCGTTGCGGAAGGCACTGAGTATCGATCCCACTAGCCGCGAGGCCCGCGACATGCTCGACCATATGTAATCACAAGTTGTGCAATAGCGAGGAGTGTATCCATGGTGTGCATACAGTGTGGCGCGGAGTTGCGCCCACAGGCGCGCTTTTGCAATGTCTGTGGCGCCGAACAGCCACCCACGACCGCTGAGGCCGAAACTGACAGCCAGGCCGGTGACAGCGCTGGCAAGCAGAAGCGTCCGCCACGGATACCGCGCCACCGCGACGATGAGACCGAAGACGCCAATATCGGTGGCGATAGTGGCGCGGACGAGCATGCTGACATACAGCCTGAGCCAGCCGCGAGCGAAGAGCCGAGCAGCGCGGATGTCGCCACCGCCGTCGCCGAGCCTCCAGAGGCGGAGACGGAACCCGAACCTGAGCCAGCGGACATTGCTATCGAGGATGAACCGGCGGAGGACGACAGCGAGGCGACTATGCCTGAGACGCCGACGCCACTCTCGGTCGCCGATATGCCTACGCAGGAGCATCCCGCCCTGCCGCAGATGCCGCGGGTGGCGCCCATCTCATCGCTGGCGGCAGCTCCACAGGCCGAGCCGCTCAACGAGCCGCTGCCACCGTATGACCTGGATGAGACGCCGGATCATCCAGCGCAGCCAGCCATGCCGACGCCCACCGACGGCCTGCCTTGGCCGCTGCCTCCCACCATCATCGTCGGGGGCCGCTACCGCGTCGAAGAGCTGGTACGTTCCTCACAGACCGAGCATGGGCCAGAGAATGTCTATCGCGCGCGCGACCTCCAGGCCTACGAAGAGTGCTGGTCGTGCGGCGCGAAGCACGACAACGCGACCGCGCTCGATCCCTACTGCGATCAGTGCGGCGCCGATATGCTCTCGCGCGAGTTCGTGCTCGTCGAACGGCTCACCAGCGACGCCGGAGCAGCCGAGGCCACGGATGGCGAGACCGAAGCGGGAGCGCGCGTCTTCACCCAGGGGCTGCGCACCTATGAGGTGGCGCCCAAGCCTATCAGCGCCATTCATTTCCCCAGCGGTGTCCGCGTGAGCGCGTATGTGACCGCCGATCACGGGCAGACGCGCCAGGGCGAGGCCAATGAGGATAGCACCGCGCTGCTCGTCTTCGACGCAGTCTATAACTCGCGGCACGACCCGCACGCGCTGGGGATCGTCGCCGACGGCCTGGGAGGACATGACAGCGGCCAGGACGCCAGCAAACTCGTCGTGCAGACGATGCTAGAAGTGCTCGTGCCTGCTCTCGTGCCGGCGACGACCACCGATGAGCAAAGCGAAGACGATAACAATGCCGATGCGCCCGCGTTCGACGGCGAGAAGCTGCTGCGGGATGCCGCGCGCGCCGCCAATGTCGCACTCTGCGCCGCCAATGACGCGCAGCAGGCCGATATGGGGTCCACACTCGTCGCCGCACTCATCGCGGGCGATTCCGCCTGGATCGTGAATATGGGAGATAGCCGTGGCTACGTCTACGACGATCACGGTTTGCGCCGCGTG
>JAICKD010000189.1 GCA_025928125.1 Ktedonobacterales bacterium | reverse complement strand
CGCAAGCAGGACATCGTTGTCACCTGTTGAGGTAGCGGTTGGCTCAAGCAGTATCACTTTGCGGCCAGCACAGCGGGCGGCAAGAGTCTCCTCAATGAGCACGATGTTGCCAGACCCAAGCGGTGTCGGGCATAGAATGATTGCCTGCGCGTCCAGCATGCGCATGTGAGCGGCGTTTAGCCCTTCCGCCGAGACCGGCGCATAGGGAGGCTCGACAATACACGACGTCGCCAGCCGCTGCGCCAGCGCAAAATCGCTGTCACCGGCGTTGAGCGGTCCCGCGCTGAAGGTGATACCAGCGTCGGCAAGCGCGCGCATCACCAACTCGCCTGAGCCGCCCCCGGCAATCACATGAATCTTGGCAACCATGCCTGAGTTTCTCGTTTCTGGCTGCCAGACGAGTGGGTTGTCCTGGCCGGGTGGCAAGACGCTCAGATGATCCTCGCCCCGCAGAATCCCTACACGTACCGGTGTCTCATAGACGGAGGTAAGCAGCTCGGCGTCCAGCACGCGCGCGGGCGGGCCATTGGCCACAATTGTCTCGCGGAACAGCATCAGCCGGGGAAAGTAACGCGCCGCCAGATTCAAGTCATGCAGCGCCGCCAGCACCGTCAGCTTGCGCTCGGCATTCAGCCTCCGCAAGAGTTCCAGGATCTCGATCTGATAGCGGATATCGAGGTGGGCAGTCGGCTCATCCAGCAGCAGGATGGGCGCCTCTTGCGCCAGCGTCAACGCAATGATCACACGCTGCTTTTCGCCGCCACTTAGGTCGTTGAAAACACGGTCGGCGAGATGCTCGACGCCAGCCGCCTCTAGCGCCCCCTCGATGGCCCGCGCATCCTCACGCTGCGGCATGCTGAGCAGATCGTGGTGAGGCATGCGCCCCAATTCGACAATCTGCCGAACAGTATAGGCGAATTGTACCGAAAATTCCTGCGGCGCGACTGCCAGCCTTCGCGCCACCTCACGCCGCGAGAGGCGAGACACGTCATCACCCTGTAGCCGTACAACTCCGCCTGCGGGGCGCAGTGTTCCCGCGCCAAGATGCAGGAGCGTGGATTTACCCGCGCCATTCGGCCCAAGCAAGCCAACCATCTCGCCTGATTCAAGATGGAAACTCACATCTCGCACCACCTGCCGCCGCCCATAGCCAAAGCTGACCGACTCGAAGGCAAGCGCTGGCGGAAGGTTATCGTCGCTGTTGCTGACCATTGCGAATGCCCTCTCTACCAGCGGTAGCGGCTGCCAGCGGCGCGCAGCAGCCATAGGAAGAACGGTCCACCCACAAGCGCCGTCAATACCCCTAGCGGCAGCTCTGCCGGAGCGACCAGCACCCGCGCCAGCAAATCCGCCACGACGACGAAGATGGCTCCTACAAGAGCCGATGCGGGTACGAGCAGGCGGTGGCGCGGACCAAGTGTCAGGCGGCAGAGGTGCGGCGCGACCAGCCCGACGAAGCCGACGATGCCGCTAATCGAGACGGCGGCTCCCACCAACAGCGCCGCGACCAGAACAATCACCAGCTTGTATCGCTCGACGCGCAACCCCAGGTGTCCGGCCATGTCTTCGCCCAGCGCAAACGCATCGAGCGCGGGCGCCAGCACGAAGCCCGCCACCACGCCCGCCACCACGAGCACCGTGATGACTTCAGCCTGCGTCCACGACTCGACGTTGACGCTGCCGCTGATCCAGCGATAGAGCGAGACCAATCTCAGACCGAGGCGGTCATTCATGGTAATCAGTATCGTCTGCGCCGCAGTCAGTACGGCGCTCACCGCCACGCCCGCCAGCAGCAGAGTGACAACAGGAGTCCGCCGCTTATGCGTCGCCAGCAGATAGACCAGCGCCACCGCCACAAGCGCGCCCGCAAATGCCAGCAGCGCGATCAGCCCGAAGCCGAACCAGTACGCGGTAAACGCGGCAGGAAGCATAAAAGCGATGGTCGCTCCCAATGCCGCGCCCGACGAGGTGCCAAGCAAGAGAGGATCGGCCAGAGGATTGCGCAATAGCCCCTGGAAGAGAACGCCTGCCACACCGAGCGCGGCGCCCACCAATGCCGCGCCCGCAACACGCGGCAGCCGATAGAGCAGCAAGATCGCCTCATCCGAGGCTGGCCAGGACGGCTGAATATGGATGACATGTGTCTGGTTCAACAGGATGGCCGCTGAGGTGAGCGGCGAGATTGGCACCGCTCCATAGGCGGCTGCCAGCGCCAGCGCAGCAAACAGGGCAACCACGAGCAATGGCAACACGGCTGGCCGCCAGGAGACGCGCACGCCCAGCGGCAACCGAACGCGCGGCCTTCTGGAGTCAGGCTCACGCGACGGAGTATCCGCGGGCTTAGCCCCTTTGATATCGGCCAGCCGTGCCACGAGCTTCCTCCTACGAGAACAAGTCGGAGTGGAGCATCTTCGCGATCTGCTCGAGCGCGTCCACCAGCCGGGGACCAGGGCGCGAAACGATGTCCGGGTTGATGTTATAGACGCTATGTGACTTGATGGCTGCGATGCCCGCCCAGCCAGGCCGCGCGTAGACCTGCCGCGGATCGCCTCCGTACGCTGGCTCTTCCGTCAAGATAATCACCTGCGGGTTGGCCGCGATGATACTTTCGACACTCACCGAAGGAAAACCGCCATTGTCCATCTGTGCGGCGAAGATGTTGCGACCGCCAGCGTCGGTCAGCACATCATTTTCGAACGATCCTCCGCCAACCGCATATGGTGGTGGCGGCGTAAAGCCGACCTCCATGTAGACACTGACAGGCGGCGCGCTCGCCACCTTCTGTTTGACAGCATCTATGCGCTGCTGGAGCGACTTGACCAGCGCATCCGCTGTGGCAGTCGTATGAGTCAGTTGTCCGACGAGGCGAATCTCGGCCAGTGTGCCTTGCAGGTCGGCGACGGGAAGCGAAATCACGTTGACATGCGCCTGAAGCAGTGCGGTATCAGCCTGCGTCGTGAACTGTCCCCAGCTGAGCACCAAATCTGGATTGAGCGCAATGATCTGCTCGACATTCGGGCTGCCATCGCTGCTGGAGACTTTCGGTTTGGCGGCCATATCGGCGGGATAGTTGGTGAATGCGTCAACACCCACGACGCGCGCGCTAGCGCCAACGGCGGCCAGCATCTCGCTATCACCAGGCGTCAGCGAGACGATGCGCTGGGGCGCCTTCGCCGGAATCGTGATCGGCGTTCCGTGCGCGTCGGTGGAGATGAGCGGCTTCTGGGTGGTAGGCGTACCAGTAGGGCTGCTCGCTGAGGTGGCGCAGCCAGTCACTATGAGCGAAAGGCAAGCTACGAGGATGAGCAGGACGAGTGTCAGGGATTGGCGCGTGGGCGGAAGCTTTGCGCTTCGCATGAGATGAATCCTCCCGAGCAGTGAGGACGCAGAGTGCGCCGATTCTGTCCGCACTGCCCGATAGAGTACAGGATCAGATACACCCAAACACGTTCCGTCGGAGGCTCAACAAAAAAGCCCTCTATCTCAGCACAGAGAAAGAGGGCAAGCCAAAACCGGCGTTGCTCTTCCCTCGTTGGCGCGGAGGAACTGAGCATCACCCCAAAGGTCGGTCTCCTGGCTCCTGGGTTCCTCACAGGCAATACGTTCGATTACCTGATAGCGCGTCTCTGCCTTCCCATCGCTTACGTGCGACAGTGGCCTAATCTGGAGGCGCGTTTCCCAGTTACAGTGGCGCGTCCGCATCGGCATTTCACCGATTTCCCTGGCAGACGTCCGCATCTACGCAGACATCTACCACCTCGCGGGGTTCACATATTCAGTTGTCTGGCAGAGTATAGCGGCCTGACATATGCCACGTCAAGCGCGGGGCGACACACCATTTCAACGAGACAGCTGCTGCCAGAGCGCGACGCCCGCCACCAATAGCGGCGCGACAACCAGCGCTGGTAGATAGTTCGCGACGCGCAAATCGCGAATCTTCAGCAGCTTCAGACCAACCGCGACCAGAATCAGGCCACCGGTGGCCGTTAGCTCGGTGATGGTATCGGCGTTGCCGGTTAGCAATGGAGCAATCGCGTGCGCACCGAGGCTCAACCCACCCTGGTAGACTAGTATCGTAATAATTGCCAGCAGCACTCCCCAGCCGAGAGTTGCCCCGAAAGCGAGCGCGGCGAAACCGTCGAGCGTGGCCTTTATGACCAGCTTAGTGGTGTCACCAGACAGGCCGTTATCCAGTGAGCCAAGAATTGAGAGTGGCCCGACACAAAAGACCAGACTTGCGGTGACAAATGCCTCGCTCAGGGTCGAACCCGGCTTTGCCAGCTTGGCCTGTAGCCAGTCGCCCGCTTTTTCGAGGCCAGCCTCGATGTTCATCATCTCGCCAAGTAGTGTGCCAATCAGCAGGCTGCCCAGCAGAATGAGCGGGTTCTTTGTCACCAGCGCGCCCAGCAGACCGATGAGCACCGTAAAAAGACCCAGCACGCCAAACAGGGCTTCGTGGATCCGCTTGGGCAGGCGGTCGCCCACGAGTGACCCAATTACCCCTCCAACCAGCACCGCCAGCGCGTTGATGAGCGTCCCGTTGACTGATGTGAAAAACGACATACGTGCGGATTATCCTCTCTCGTCGGGTAGCTCGCGTATAATACCCTTGCCCATCATACGCTAGCGACGCAGCGAACAGATACCACTTGGGAGGACCAGTGAGCGCACCAGCCATCTTCGTTCCCGCATGGGCCAAAATCAACCTCACGCTGTCAGTGCTAGGAAAACGCGGTGATGGCTACCATGCGCTCGCATCAGTGATGCAGACGATCTCGCTCAAAGACACACTGCGCATCCAGGTAACTGATGATGATCGCATCACCTGTGCGGTAGACGTACCCAGTCTGCGCGGTGACGATAATCTCGCCATACGCGCCGCCCGATTATTGCGGGATGAGGGATATCTGACACACGGAGCCGCACTCGAGCTGCGCAAAGAGATACCCGCGCAGGGAGGGCTGGGCGGCGGCAGTAGCGACGCGGCGGCGGTGCTTGTAGCGCTCAACCGGCTCTGCGCATTGGGACTGAGCCAGACACGGCTAGAAGAACTGGCCGCCCGCTTGGGATCAGACATCCCGTTTTTCATTCATGGCGGAACCGCGTTAATTGAAGGGCGTGGCGAACTGGTCACACCACTACCCGATTGCGAGCCACTCTGGCTGCTCATCGCGCATCCGCCGGTCAGCATCTCAACCGCTGCGGTATTCCAGTCTGTGACTCCAGCGGAGTACGGCAATACACACGATACCGATACCGTGGTCGAGGCTATACGCTGCGGCTCACAGCTACCACTTGAGCGCCTATCGAATACGCTCGAACCACTGGTTATGAGAAACTGGCCTGAGGTTGCTGAGACATGCGAGAGACTGTTGCGGGCAGGCGCTCCGATTGTGCGGATGAGCGGCAGCGGCCCGACGCTCTTTGCGCCCTTCCGAACGCTCGATGAAGCCATCCAAGTATACGAGGCGGCGCGCGGCCAGAACATCGACGTTCGATTGTGTCATACCGTCGCGCGGGCATGAGATGTGGAAAAGCGCCAGTCCTTCCGAACTACCCTGATACGCAGAGAGGCCAACGCTATGCTATGCTATAGTGAGTGTCTTGACGGGCAATAGAAAAACGATCTCGCGAGCCGATGGATTCGGGTGAATGGGAGTGGTATGACAGCGCAGAACCCTGGGCTGGGGCCAGTCATTGACGAGAACCAGTCTGCCACTCCGGCGTCCTCCGACTACGACCGGCGGCCGTCCATCGAGACGCGAGCGCTACGAGTCATACAACGCATCCTGAAGCGCAGAGCGCAACGCCTGCTATGGCATGGCATTGGCGCATTCGGCTATCTCATCCGTCCCCGTCGTGTATCGACAAGGCCGCTCTATCCTGGCGATTCGTCGGTGCGGCGCATATTGGTCGTTCGCGTTGATTTGCTTGGCGACACCGTGCTCACCACACCAGCGATTGCGGCGCTCCGCCGTGGCTACCCTAAGGCGCGGATTGACATCATGGTGCAAGAGTCTACTTCCTCTGTGCTGGCAGGCGAGCGTGACATCGCCCATGTCATTCCCTACAATCCTCAGATATGGCGGCAAAAGGGCGGCTGGCGCTCAGCGCTCCGGCTGCTCGTGCGCCTGCGCAGGACGCGCTACGACCTCGCCATCAGCATCTCCGGCGATATCGGCAGTATTCTTACGCGCCTGAGCGGCGCCAGGCGAACCGTTGGCTACGGTGGCGAAGCATATCCATATATGCTGACCGATCCAGTCGCGGGGCGTCGGTACGAAGTTGCGCAGCATGAGACACGCTATGTTCTCGCGCTTGCGGAGGCTGCGGGTGGTATTGTCGAAGAAGAGTGTATGCGGCCACGACTGCATGTGCTTCCGAAAGAGCGTCAGGAGATGACGGCGATGCTCAGGCTGACGCGCGCGCGATTCGGTCGCACCGGGCCAATCGTTGCGATGCATGCGGGCGCGCGCAACGGTCAAGCCAAACGCT
>JAICKD010000845.1 GCA_025928125.1 Ktedonobacterales bacterium | reverse complement strand
GCGGCCACAGTCCCCCACCTGGATTGTTCGCGGCGACAGTCTCCTCTACGGGCGCATCGGCGAAGAGCAGCGACTCCGGCACGGGCATCGCCGGGGCAGGCGGCCCTTCCTTCCAGTTGGCCCGACGGGTGAGCATCCCCAACTGAATGAGGAAAAGCTCGTCGAAGGCCAGCCGCCGTCGCGCCCCTGCCAGCATCTCGCCGTTCTGCGGATAGTGCATCTCCGCCACCGCGTCGGGCAGTGGCATCAGCTTCGCCCGCGAGCGCACCTCCGGCGGCAGATGTTCGGGGACGAATGGCGCGCAGCGGTCCACCACCCACTTGGTGAAGCGGCGCATCACCTTCGGGCTTAGCCCCTCGGTCAGCGCGTAGACCGGCACCAGCCGCCCGGTGTTGATCAGGTCGCCCTGCTCCGGCAGTTCGTGGCTCTTCACCGCGAACTCGACCCGGTTGCCGAAACGCTGCTTCGTGCCGGTCATGACGATATGCGCGCCGCGAGGAAGCTGCTTGAGCAGGTAGGGCTGGTTGAACCATGTGGCGTAGACTGCGCCCGTCTCGTCGGAGACGCGGGCGACGGTGCGGGTACGGCCATTCTTGGTGCGCTTGTTCTCCACCTCCCAGATCAGCCCAAGCGTGGTCGAGACCTGATCGAAGGGCAACTGGCCGATTTTTTGCAGCGTGCTGTAATCGTGATGCTCGCGTGGGAAGTCGAAAAGCAGGTCGCGCACCGTCTGGATGCCCAGCCGCGCCAGCCGCGCCTCCTGGGTCGCGCCGACTCCCGGCACGGCCGTCACCGCCGCCTGGAGCAGATACTCGTCCTCGGGGCGCGGCTCGCGCGGTGGCGTCGCCGGACGTGGACGCTCAGCGGGCAAAATGGGTGGCTTCGGCAGCGGCTTCGCCAGTGGCCAGTCATCCTCTGGCGCGGAGTCCGCCGGACGTTTGCTAGCGTGGCCATTGGCTGACTGCCCGAATCGCGGCGCAACACCTCTGGGCCGCTGGCCGGGCGCGGTGGCCGGGCGAGGCTGCCTGGCGGCTGCGGGAGCGTTGGGCGTATCGAAGGCGTCGAGCAGGGCCAGCGCCGCGCGAATCTTGGCGGCGCGCTGCATCGGGTCGAGCGCGCGATAGCCCGTCAGCAGGTGCAGGATCGCGACTTCGGGAAATCGTCCCGTTGCGCCAGCGGGCGGCGCGGCGATCTCCCCACGGTCGCGGGCGTCGCGCATCTGCGTGGTCCAGCGCTCGATAAACGCCTCGATGCCGCCGGGCTTGACGACGTTGTCCTGATGGCCGCTCCGCTGCTCATGGGCCAGAATGTGCCGCGCCCGTTCGATCAATTGGCGCGCGCTATCGGGCTGTTTTCCTGCCCTCGCCGGAGTCTCCTGCACGATTTCGCCTCGTTACTGTGCGCCGTGGAATGCCCAGCGCCGCCCCATCAGTATATGCCTGCCGCCCTGGGCGCGGCAAACCGATAGCCCGACCGACGCCTGTCTGCTGGCGCCTGACGTGGTATAGTACTGGAAAGCTGAGATGAATCTGAGAGGATGTTCGCTTCAAGGGCGTATCCTCTCATAGAATTCTCATAAAGGAATGCTATTGCTATCGAGTAGTAGCAAAGCGGTGAGGAGGCCAGGCGATGCCCCGCGCGATAGATTTCCACGTGCATTTGCCCATTGCCGAGTTTATGGATGGAGCTATCGGGAAATATCGCGCTGCCGT
>JAICKD010000155.1 GCA_025928125.1 Ktedonobacterales bacterium | reverse complement strand
CGGGGTTGCGGCGGCTGGAAGCGCCCGGCGCTCCCATACGTGGATCGCGCGCTGGTCCGCGTGGCTCGTCATCCCAGCCCATGCCATCCCCCCGCTTGCTGGTATCGCCCTTCACATGCGAAACATGCGCAATAGCCGCTTGTCCAGCGGACTGGGCCAGTATAGGCCGGGTAGCAAAGGGCTGTCAAACCATTCACCCGAAAAGCGGATAGGGCTGTTCTCCCCCTGGGGACTCAAAATGACGGATGTAGAGCGTCAGCGGTATGGGCGTTTAGCACCCGCAGCAGCGCATCAGCGACCGCTTCGGCCTCGTTCAGCCCGTCGCCGTCGATGGGCGCCGCCTCGCCGGGGAAGGTCAGCCGACAGACGTGACGCGAGGCGGGCGCGGAGGCCGCCAGCACCGGCGCGAACGCCTCGCCTGTCGCGACGCGATAGCCACGCGCGCGCAGCCACGTCTTGAGCTTGCCAGCGGTGGGGAGCCAGAGACAGGTTCCCCGCGCCACCTGGGTCACGGGCCACTGGCCATTCGCATCCGCCAGCGCCAGCATCCCCGCGCCGGGCGGCACGGCGATCACCAGCCAGAGGCCCGCCGCGCCTTCGGCGATATGCTCCCCACCCAGCACCGTACACCAGTCGCCAATCTGCGGCTCCCAGCCCAGCCCCTCGGTGGCAAGACGGCGGGCGGTGGCGGGCGTGACTAGGTCTTCGCGCATGGATGGCCTCCCTTCCTTACAATGCATATACTTCGCATAACGGATGACGCAGCGCGCAGTCTCTGCTCTCGGGAAAGCTGGCGCTATGTGGCATACTGACGGCAGACGCATTAACACATAACGGGCGCATTATTTTAAAGGAGCCAGGGAGAATGGATATGGCAGCGACCCCTTTGGACCGCGAGGCCATCCTCAAAGCGGTGGAGGAATTGCCTCCAGCGGAGCAGCTTCAGGTGGCACAGCAGATCATGAAAGCGTATCTGGCTGGCAGCGTGGCGCCACCGCAATCGCAGCCAGCGCCCTGGGTAAGCTGGCGCACACTGGCTGGCATCGCCCTGGATTCCAGCCAGACACCCCCTACCGACAGCCAGATTGCCGAATGGCTGGATGAGCGCCGAATGAAAGAGGCTGATTAATTGCTTCGGGTATTGCTAGATACCAATGTCTTGCTCGATCTGGCGCTACGCCGCGAGCCGTGGCTATCTGAGGCCCAGGCAATGTGGAACGCGCGCGATGCGCATCAGATCATCTGCTACGTTCCCGCCTCGTCGCTCACTGATCTCTACTATATCAGCCGCAAGCAGATTGGGAATACGCAGGCCAGAGACGTCCTTCATTATTGCCTGGCAAACTTCGAGATATGCGCGGTGAATCGCCTGATCGTTGAATTCGCTCTGACCCTTCCTGGCAACGATGTTGAGGACAATGTCATCATTTCATGCGCCCTCAACGAGGCGCTAGACCTCATTGTGACCCGAAACGTAAGCGACTTCAAGCATTCTCCTATTCAAGCGGTCGAGCCACCGGATGTTCTCAAACACCTTACGCCGTAATGTATTATGCGCCAACAGCGCCCACTACTCTATCAATCTCGATGTAGGGCAAATGACGAGACATGCGAATTGCCCCGCAGCCATGTCGCCTGCTACAGTTTGCCGTGGAGCGCCCACAAGGGACGGCGCGCATCGTTGAGACCGCGAAAGGACAGGCCAGGTGAAGGTTGCGTATATCTTCAGCACCAGCGGACATACCGCTAGCTATAAATTGGGCAAGATGATTCTGCCACAGCTTGAGGCCGGAAATCACGGCGTCGAGGTCGTCGGCATGATGTTCTTCGACGACAACACCTATGTGTTGCGCAAGGGCGACCCTATCGGCGAGCGGTTGGGCAAAATCGCTCGCGAGCAGAACATCCTGCTGATGCTCTGCGATCAGTGCGCGATGGAGCGCGGGCTGGCCGATGGCGAGCCGCCCAACTGCACCCCACACGATACCGTCGAGGGCGTGCGTGTCGGCTGCTTCCCCGATCTCTATGGTGCGCTGGCGGGCAACCCGCCCGACCACGTTATCACTCTCTAATATCCAACGCACATCTAACGTTGACGTGAACGGTAATGCATGATACAGTCTCCTCCAGAAGGAGACGAAGTCGCATGCCCCGTGACCTCTCGACGAATATCTCGGCCCACTCTGAACGGGCCACTCCTCCCGATACCGAACCCCGCCAGATGTCCCGCCGTATGCTACGCGCGCGGCGTCCGGTGGGGCCGCACTATAAGTGGGTGGCCCTAACAAACACCACGCTTGGCGCGCTGATGGCGACCATAGACGCCAGCATCGTGCTGATCGCGCTGCCAGCAATCTTCAAGGGGATTGGCGTCAATCCGCTGGCGCCGGGCGAATCGAGCTACTTTCTCTGGCTGCTACTTGGCTATATGGTCGTCACGACGACGTTGCTGGTCACATTCGGGCGTATCTCAGACATGTTTGGCCGCGTCCGGCTCTATAACCTCGGCTTCGCCATCTTCACCGTCGGCAGCACCCTGCTGGCGTTCACGCCTGGCACGGGCAATACCGGCGCGCTGGAGCTCATCATCTTCCGGCTGATTCAAGGCGTCGGCGCGGGATTTCTCTTCTCCAATAGCGCGGCCATCCTGACGGATGCCTTCCCACCAAATCAGCGCGGGCGGGCGCTGGGTATCAACCAGATCGCCGCCATCGCTGGCTCCTTCATCGGCCTGATACTTGGTGGCGTGCTGGCCGCGATAGACTGGCGTCTCGTCTTCCTGGTCAGCGTTCCTGTTGGCCTCGCGGGTACGATCTGGGCATATACGATGCTGCGCGAGACGGCGACGATTCGCGCCGCCCAGAAGATTGACTGGATCGGCAACATCACCTTCGCGGCCGGATTGACCTCGCTGCTGCTGGGCATCACCTATGGCATCGAGCCGTATGGCGACTCGCCGATGGGCTGGGGCAATCCGCTGGTGATCGGCGGTATTATCCTCGGCGTCATCCTGTTGATCGCCTTCATCTGGATCGAGCTACGTGTCGCCAAAGACCCAATGTTCCGGCTCGAACTCTTCAAGATCAGGATGTTCGCCGCGGGCAATATCAGCGGCTTCCTCTCGGCGCTGGGGCGCGGCGGCCTGCAATTCATGCTGATTATCTGGCTCCAGGGCATCTGGCTGCCGCTGCACGGCTACAGCTTCGAGGAGACGCCGCTCTGGGCGGGCATCTACATGACCCCGCTGCTCATCGGCTTTATCCTCATGGGACCGATAAGCGGCTACCTCTCGGATCGCTTTGGCGCGCGGCTCTTCTCGACGCTGGGGATGCTGGTGCAGGCGATTGGCTTCATCGGGCTGACCTTCCTGCCCGCGAACTTCAACTACTCAGTCTTCGCCATCCTGCTCTTCATCCTGGGCTGCGGCTCTGGCCTCTTCGCCTCGCCAAACACCAGCTCGGTGATGAGCAGCGTCCCGCCAGAGCGGCGCGGCGTGGCGTCCGGCATGCGCGCGACATTCCAGAACGGCGCGTCGCTGGTGAGCATCGGTCTCTTCTTCAGCATCGTAACGGCGGGCCTCGTCGCCTCCATGCCCGCGACGTTCTTCAATGGCCTGACGAAGTACGGCGTGCCAGCGGACGCGGCGACCCAGATTGCCCACCTGCCTCCCACGGCAGCGCTCTTCGGCGCGTTCCTGGGCTACAACCCCATTGGACAGTTGTTGCCACCAGCGGTGCTGAGTCACATCTCGCCCGCCAACCAGGCGGCGCTGCTGGGCAAGACGTTTTTTCCTAACCTGATCTCAGCGCCGTTCATGGATGGCCTGCACGCCGTCTTCTACATCTCCGCCGCGCTCTGTCTCATCGCGGCCTGCGCCTCGCTGCTCCGTGGCAAGCAGGTGCGTTAGAGATGTGACATGCTGGGGGAAACTCACCTGACCATGTCATCACGCTCTAGCGCGACTTCAAGCATCCATTCGACAAACAACGACCGGCAGGAATTTGTCCTGTCGGTCGATTTGCCGTGGTGAGGCAACTCAACGGTGTGGGACGTGCCACGACGCTACATGCGCGATTGGCCGACCTCGATGAGATAGCCATCAGGGTCACGCATGTAGCAACGGATCTCGGCAACGTGGTCCTTGGGCTCGGTGAGGAACTCGGCCCCTTTCGCGCTCCACTCCTCGTAGCACGCCTGTACGTCCGCAACGCGGATGTTCATGAAGCTCGTCGCTTCATCCAGCTGTTGTGGCGGATGGAGTGTTACCGTCGGTTTGTCATCGGTCGGGCCACCGCCGACATTCAGGATGATCCAGCTGTTGGCGACCTGCAGAATCGTCGGTTCGCCACTGCGGAGAACCTGGCCTCCCAGGATGCGCGCATAGAAATCCGCCGAGCGCGCGACATCGGCGACTGTCAGAAAATGCGTGAGGACAAAGCCTGTCTTTGGCGGAAGCGAATATTCGCTGTGTTCTGTCATTACTCCACTCCTTCCGAATGTGTTCCCATCATGTACCGGATGCGGTGCCAGTTTGTAGGGTGAAACGTCTTCGCCATAATTCTCCTTTCTCTCAGCTAACCCTGGTGGACGACAGGCGCGAGGATCCATCATGTGCCGAAGTCTCTGCCCTGGCAGGAAAGATGATCCCAAGAACCCTGCTGGGCGGTCGCAGCGCCCACGAAACAAGTGTGGCAATAGCGACGATGATGGCCCAGATGAAACCAGTCGAATACTGCCCGCTCGCCACATGCGACGCCAGCGCGCCTGTTATTTCGAAGAACGTACCCGCGTATGCCCACTCCTTGAGCCGCGGAAAACGAGGGATAAGCAAGGCTATGGCACCGAGCAGCTTCCACACGCCCAGGATTGTGAGCAAGTACACCGGATAGCCAAGTTGTGTGATGACCTGAACGACGGGATCGCCCACCACCAGCACCTCGCGTCCATGCACCACGTCCGTCACTCCGCCCACCACCAGCTCAAAGGCGACGATACTGGTGGCTGTCCAATAGCCGATCAGTTTCAAATTCGTCGTTGAATGTGATTTCATCTTTCCTCCTGTTCGGGCCATGCATTCGTGCCTGCATGTGTCGCGCCACGTCCACATTCGTTCCATGGTCGTGGTGTGTTCCTTGCGCCAATTGCAGGCGCGTCCACGCGAGTAGCTTTATGGTAGCCCCACCCTCGACGGTGGTCCTCATGCGCATTGCACAGCCATCAACAACGGCTTCGTCCACTCTTGGATTGGTGGAAAGCTACTCCGCCATGTGGAGCGGGCGACGGATGAGCCAGAGGGAAACGTACGCGGGTTCCATTGTCTCCTGCACCATCATCAGCAGGTCGGTGCGAAGGTCGTTCAGGTCAACCTCGTTGCGCAAGGCAATGCTGAATGCCGCCAGTGTCTTTTCAGCATCATACTTCCGCCTATAGAAGCGGCGGTCAATCACCCCTGGAGTCGGCGGCGCATTGGCTGGACCAGCGCCACCGTAGCTAGTGTGGCAATGACCAGCACTACTGGCTCATTTTTCACTGGCCCGGTGGTGAGCGCCGCCAGGCTGCCCAGTCCGACGACGAGAGCGGCGTAGACGCCCGCCAGCAGCACCGTCAGCGAGCCATAGACCAGCGCTTTGTTGATGATCGCGTCGATATCCCAGAGACGATAGCGCAAGATGGCGAATCCAAAGGAGAGCGGAACGCAGACCAGGGGAACACTACTCCAATTGGCTGCCAGTGAAATGAGCGAGCCTTGGCCGCTAAGCGCCGGGAATAGCAGCGCCAGCGTGCTGCCACCCACCAGCGCTGCGATTGGCGCCGCAAGGCCCAGAACCACCCATTTAGTTTGCTGCCGCTGTAAGGGAGTGGATACACGCCGATAACGATAGAGTTGGGCAAGCGCCACCCCCGCGAGTCCGATGAGTGTGACCAGCCAGGAGGGCTGGCTCACCGCGGTACTTGGCATGAGTCCTGTCGTCGGAAAAAAGGTCAGCGGAACTTCCGCAGCCAGAAATACAACGATGGGCCAACGCATCCAGCGCGGCGCGAACCGTCCTGACGGGAACAGCGCGAAAACGAGTACAAGCAAGACAGTCAGGAGAAAGGTCAGGCATTGGTTGAGTGCCTGCCAGAGAGGGGGGCCTGATGATAAGTTCGAAGCCCCAATAATTGGGCCTAACGCGACGAGCATAAGCGCAACAAGCAGTGCCATCCAGTCGTCGGGCCGACGCCAGATAATCAGCGCGCTGACCACCAGGCAGAGCACAAACATCGTACAGATAAGCGCGACGGTAAGTGCAGCATATTCGCCAACAGATAGCCCTATCGCACCGAGCGTCTTCGCCTGTCCAGGAGTGAGCTGGTTGTATTGGCATGAGGCTCCAGCGCAAAGGGTTTGCAGTTGCGCCAGGTACAACGGGAGGCTGGCGAAGAATACCGTCGCGGTAAAGGCGACCATGGCAAGCCAGAGGCCTCGGGCCAGCACAATCCACCGATGCGCGGACGACATGTCGGCGGAATCAGGCATGTCAGTATGTTCATTGGGCATTTGCACTGACAGCCTCCTCCTCTACACGATGGGCATACCCTGTTTATGAGCAATGATACGCTGTCCCCGTTCCCCAGGCGTTACGAATCGCGTTACAACACGCTGGATCATAGGCGCTTCTGGTATGCTGTGAGCGCTGTCCCAATAGCCCCACCTGCAACGTTCGCGTATGGGCGAGCGTAGAATAGGCACTATGAGCACGACAGACCATCCCGTGCGTTCCAGCACGTCACTGCAAATGACCGTCGCGGAGGGCATTCTTATCCCCCGCGGCTCGGCGTTCATTACTCCCGCCGCGCTGGAGGCGCTGGGCTGCCGCGACGACGATGTCATCGCCATTCAGGGGCAGCGCTCCACCGTCGCGCGCATCCACGCCTGGCCCAACGAGCCGCACCCCAACGATACGACCGTGCCGGGGACGACGATTCCCGGCGACGCCATCATCCAGATGGATGGCATCGTGCGCCAGAACGCAGGCGCCTCGCTCGGCGATTTGGTCACCATTCACGCCGTCGCCGCCCAGCCTGCCATCAGCGTCGCGCTGGTGCCGGTGAATGGTCCGGCGGCCCTCGCCGAAGAAGAGCTACGCCATGTTGCGCAGACCCTGCGCGGGGTGGTCACGGTGGCGGGCGATCTGGTGCGCGTGCCGGGCATGGGGCTATCGGCG
>JAICKD010000098.1 GCA_025928125.1 Ktedonobacterales bacterium | reverse complement strand
CATTCCTCCCGCGCCATCCAGCAGGCCACCATACGCCGCTCGTGCGCGCCCCAGCCGATGAGGGCAACCCCCTCCCCTAACCCCTCCCCTATAGGGAGAGGGGACCAGAACTAGCCGCACATCCGCTCATTCTGCGCGGCCCACCACGCCTCCAGATCGATGGTCAACTCGCACGTCCCTGACGCAAAGGCGATGCGCACGTCAGGGAAGATGCGCCGCGCCAGGCGCAGCATCCGGCGATTCTCCCACATCGTGACCGCTGTGAGGGTCGTAAGTCCACGCGCCAGCGCCTCCGTCGCGAGGCGGCACAGCATGTATCCGCCCAGCCTGCGCCCCTGCCAGCTATCGGTGAGCAAGATGCCCATGTCAGCGGCGCTCTCCTGTGGTTCCGCGTGCGGACCCTGACTGAAGCGCGCAAAACCGACCAGCTCATCTCCCACCTCAGCCACCAGCACATACGAGCGCTTGCCATCCGTGCGGCTGAGGGAGCCAAAGCGCTCGGCCCACAGCGGAGTGGCGGGGATGCCCGCGCAGAAATACAGGTAGCGGGTAGTGTCGCTCAACGAGTAGAACATTCGCTGGAAAGCGTCGTCATCCCAGCCACCACTGTTGACGGCGCGCAGGCGCACACTGGCGCCGTCGGCCAGTCGCACCGAGCGAGCGTCACGTACGGCGTCCACGGGATTGAAAGGGCGCTCGGTGGCGTCCATCCGATGAAAAGGTCGCTCAAACTTGAACATCTCGGGTTCTGCCTTATCCTCATCTGTATCCATATCTCGCGGTCTATGTCACTAACCGGAGACTTCCTCGCAGCGTTACACACGCATGCGCAGAGGATAGCAGCGCGCGTGTTAGCCAGCCGTTTGGCGCAACGTGACATGGCGAGGATTCCCAGGCGGAAGTCGCCATGTATCGTTAGATGGGCGTTATGTCAGGGTCAGGGGGATACCAATGGCGGTGAGGGAAGTCAGGCAGCTAGAAACAAGAAACGAGCCAGAAACGCTCTGGTTCCTCCTCCCTTTTAGAGTTCCTGGCACAACCGCATGCTTAGCCGCGGCATTCATGCCGCGAAGGTGGCCTACTCCCATCGTTGCCACTCGGTCATGACCGCTTTGTGAAGCGTTCTTAGGGGAGGGGGTTAGGGGGAGAGGGCCGTCGCCCCAGTGGCAATATGCCTGGCGTTGCGAAACCGGTATAGTATGGACAAGAGCAACTCTACAGGCGAATGTTCCGAGATAGTGAGGAAGGTGGAACCCGCAATGGCTACGGTTCAAGTGCGCTACATCGTCAACGACGTTGATGCCGCGATCGCGTTTTACTGCCAGCATCTCGGCTTTCGGGAAGTTATGCATCCCGCACCCGCCTTTGCGATGCTCTCGCGCGGCGATCTCCGGCTCGCGCTCAGCGCGCCGAACGCCGCTGGCGGTGGCGGCCAGGCGATGCCGGACGGCACAATGCCCTCGCCCGGAGGATGGAACCGTTTCTCGATTGAGGTAGATGACCTCGCCGCGACCGTCGAAGCGCTACGCCAGGCAGGCGCACACTTTCGCAATGACATCGTCACAGGCGTTGGCGGCAAGCAAATTCTGCTCGAAGATCCATCTGGAAACCCCGTCGAACTCTTCGAGCCGATCCTGCCAGAGGCGCGCCTGAACGCACCCTCTTAGAGTTCCTGGCAACACCCATGCTTAGCCGCGGCATTCATGCCGCGAAGCTGGCCTACTCCCACCCTTGCCACTGGGACATGACGGTTCTGTGAGGCGTTCTTAGCCGCCGAGGATAGCAGGATGGAGGAAGGCAGCGTAGAAGAAGACAACCGCCACCGCGAAGAGCAGGCTATCCATCCGGTCGAGGATGCCGCCGTGGCCGGGAACGATAGCGCCGCTATCCTTCACATCCGCCACCCGCTTCAGCAGCGACTCTGCCAGGTCGCCGAGCGTCGACGCCACCGCCACCAGAATGCCCAGCACCAGCGCGTGATACCACGCCAGTTGAACGGGCGACAGTGACAACAGGACGAACGCCGCGATCACCGACCAGACAAGCCCTCCGGCGAAGCCCTCCCATGTCTTGGCGGGGCTGATGTGCAGCGCGAGCTTGCGGCGACCGAGGAAGTGGCCGGTGACGAAGGCGGCGGTATCGTTCGCCCAAACCATACAGAAGAGGCCCAGCACCCACCAGAACTGCTCCGAGCCGTAGCCCATCACACTGCCTCGCAGCACCAGGAAGAGCGCCATCGGCCAGCCGAGATAGAAGGCGACGGCAATTGTCAGCGCCCAGTCGATCACCGTACGCTCAATGGTGGGGCGGGTAATCATGACCCACGTGAAAGAGGCGATGACCAGCGCACTGATGCCCAGGGCGATCAGGGCCAGCCGGACCTCTGGGAGCATGGCGGCGACGAGCAGATCAATGCCAAACGCGCCGCTGAAGATGACGAGGGGATACCACTTGCGATGGGCAGCGAACATTGAGCGGATTTCCCACATGCCCAGGGCCAGCGCCACCACCGCGCCCGCGAAGGCGATCCAGCCGCCGAACCAGACCAGCGCGATCACAATCGGGATCAGCACACCAGCCGAAAGCAGCCGCTGGCGCAACCCGGCGAGCCAGCCCGCCTGGCTCTGTGGCTGTGGCGCGGGGGTCACGCGGGAATCCTCCGACACGGATTTGCTCATCGCCATGCTCCTGCGTCACTATGCGACGTTGCTCGTGCGCCTTGCGTCTGGGCTGGGTCTGGGTCTGGCTGGATCTTATGTCCGTTGAGAAATCAGTGCCTCGCGGCCTGCGGATACGTCCCATTGCGTGATGGGTTGGCATCACCCGCCGCCTCCACTGGGCTGGCGTCGTTTCCGTTCTCCGCGTTGGATTCCGCGGCAAGCTGCGCGTCTGTCTTGCCGAAGCGGCGCTTGCGGCTGGCATAGGCGTCGAGCGCGGCGACAAGGTCTGCCTCGCCAAAGTCCGGCCAGAGCGTCGCGGTCGAATAATACTCCGCGTAGGCGGCCTGCCAGATCAGATAATTGCTCAGGCGCATCTCGCCGCCGGTACGGACGATCAGGTCAGGGTCGGGCAGGTCGCGTGTATAGAGATAGCTGGAGATGGTCTCTTCGGTGACCTGATCCGGCGGGATCTTCGCCGCGATGATCTCGTGCACAGCATCCACCAACTCAGCGCGGCCACCGTAGTTGAAGCAGACGTTCAACTCCAGCTTGTCATTGTTGCGCGTCAAGTCTTCCATCCAGTGGATAGCGTCCTGGATATCCTGATCGAGACCCTCCAGCCGCCCCACGTGGCGCAGCCGCACGCCTTCGCTGTTCAGCCGATCCACGTCGGTGCGGATGGTCTCCCACAGCAGCCCCATGAGCGCGCTGACCTCGTCCGCTGGGCGTCCCCAGTTTTCGGTCGAGAAGGCGTAGACGGTGAGCATAGGAACATGGTAGTCGTTACAGAGCCGCACAACCCGGCGCAGCGCCTCAACTCCGGCGCGGTGTCCCATCGAGCGGGGCAGATGGCGGCTCGTCGCCCAGCGGCCATTCCCATCCATGATGAACGCGATATGGTGGGGAATCGCCTGCCCATCGCGGAAGCGTAACCGCCCCAACTCTGCCTGCCGTTCGGCCTCCCGCGCGCGCGCGCCGCCAAAGAAGGCTCGCACCAGCGCGCGCAGATTCCGAATTCGTCGCTTGGCCATGCGCTCTCTCTGTTCCTCTCCGTCTCCGTGGGGGAATCAAACCTCCATGATTTCACGCTCTTTGGCGTGGCCAACTCCGTCCAGGTCTTCAATGAACTTATCGGTCAGCTTCTGCAGCCGGTCGGCGCCACGCTTGAGATCGTCGGCGGAGATTTCTTTCTGCTTTTCCTGATCGCGCAGCTTATCATGCACGTCGCGGCGGATGTTGCGCACGGCGGTCTTCGCGTCATCCACCTTCTTATGCACTACCTTGACCAGCTCTTTGCGGCGATCCTCTGTCAGCGGCGGCAGATTCAGCCGGATGACGGAGCCATCGTTGTTCGGGTTCAGGCCAAGATCGCTCTTCTGGATTGCCTTCTCGATGTCGCCGAGCGCCTTCTTATCCCATGGCTGGATGGTCAGCGTCCGCGGATCAGTGGCATGGATGGAGGCAAGCTGGGTGAGGGGCGTCGGCGTGTCGTAGTAATCCACGACCAGCCGCTCCACCAGCGCCGGAGTCGCTCGGCCCGTGCGCACGGTCTGCAGCTCCCGCTGAAGCGCCTCGACAGCGCCGTTCATGCGGTGTTGCGCGTCATCGAACACATCTCCTGACATGATACCTGCTCCTTCCCACTCTGTCTATACGACAGCGCCGCCTGCATCGGCTCGTCTCGGCAGCTATTCTCGGCTAGTGTCCCAGAGAAAGTCCTGCTCTTTTGGCATATCATGCACCAATGTACCACTTGGCGCGCCCCGCACGATAGCGGCCATCTGCCCCTGAGCCTGCATATCGAAGACCACGATGGGAAGATGGTTCTCGCCACAGAGCGCGAGCGCGGTGGCGTCCATCACGCCCAGGCCCATCGTGATCGCGCGCATATAGCTCACCTCACGGAAGCGCCGCGCCGTCGGAACACGCACCGGATCGGCATCGTAGACGCCGTCCACCTTCGTCGCCTTGAGCAGGACCTCGCAGTTCAACTCGATGGCCCGCAGCGCGGCGGCCGTATCAGTCGTGAAATAGGGGTTGCCTGTGCCAGCCGCCAGGATGACGATACGCCCCTTCTCCATGTGGCGAATCGCCCTCCGGCGGATGAAAGGCTCCGCGACGGAGGGCATCTCGATGCCGGTCTGCACGCGGGTCGAGAGTCCCGCATGCTCCAGCGCATCCTGCAAGGCGAGCGCGTTGATGACGGTCGCCAGCATGCCCATGTAGTCGGATTGCGCGCGATCCATCCCCTCGGCGGCGGCTGTCTTGCCGCGCAAGATGTTGCCACCGCCGACCACTACCGCAATCTCAGTTCCAAGATCATGCACCTGCGCCAGTTCCCCGGCGAGGTAGGTCAGGACTTCAGCGTCGATGCCATAGCCCTGCTCGCCCATCAGCGCTTCACCGCTGAGCTTGAGCAGAACCCGTTTATACGTGGTCGCAGGCTGCATGAAGAACTCCCATGAACTTGTGGCCGACGGTCCGGTTACCTTGGACGACGACACACAATGGCTCCGAATCGCGCGGCGTTATTCGCCGAGCGCGAACCGGGCAAAGCGCCGGACGACCACGTTCTCGCCGGTCTTGCGAATGACGTCGTCCACCAGCTTGCTGATGGTCACCTTGTCGTCCTTCACCCAGACCTGCTCCAGCAGCACATGCTCGGCAAACTGCTTCTTGAGCTTGCCTTCCACGATCTGCTCACGCAGGCGCTCCGGGCGCTTCTGCACGTCCGGGTCATTCATGAACTTCTCGCGCGCCTCGGCCATCGTGCTCTCCGGGATATCGCTCATTGCCACCCAGGTGGGGTTGGTCCCGGCGATCTGCAGCGTCAGCTCGCGGGCGAGTGTGCGGAAAGTGTCGCTCCGAGCGACGAAGTCGGTGCTGCAATTCAGCTCCAGCAGCACGCCCAGGTTGCCGCCATGGTGGATGTATGACTCGACCAGCCCCTGGCGCGTCTCGCGATCCTGCCCCTTGACCTTCTCGGCGCGCTGCTGGCCCTTTTCCTCGATCAGCTTGATGGCCTCGTCAAAGGACTTGGCGCTGGTCAGGGCATTCTTGCAGTCGGCGAACCCGGCGCCGGTCTCTTCACGCAGTTTGGCAACGTCTTTCGCAGTGTATTCCATAATAAGTCGTGCGCTCCTCAACGCTCTATAACAAATCCAGACAGGACATGGGCGTGTCTGGTGACGCCTGGCACTATGCGAATCCCGCCAGTTTGGCGCTCTCTCAGCACTATCAGAATAATCAGGACAAGCATGAACAGCACGGTCCGTATCGCGCCATCAATCATAGTACCACGTGGCCAACGCATCCCCGTTACACACGAATCCGCCTTGCGAGACACATGCGGGACACACAAACGCGCGGCACGATTGCGCGTGCCGCGTTCTGGACCGGATGCATTGTACTTCACCGGCCCGCTCACCACAAGGGGCAGACGGCTGGCGATTGGCGATGAGCTGGCTATTCGGCGACGGGCGCTGGCTCCTCCGCCTGCTCCACCGCCACTGGCTCCGCTGTTGGCGCGGCGGCCTCTGGCGCGGACTCGCTGCCAGGCTCGGCGCCAAACTCTTCGAGTGTGATCGGCGCCTCGGTGGCGCGCCCCTCGCCCTCATCCTTCTGCTGCTGCGACTCACGCTGGCGGCGGCCTTCGAGCGCGGCATCGGCGATCTTGGCGCAGAGCAAACGGACGGCGCGGATGGCGTCGTCGTTGGCCGGGATCGGATAGTCCATCTCGTCGGGATCGGTGTTGGTGTCGGCCAGCGCGATCACCGGAATCTCGAGGCGGTTGGCCTCGGCGACGGCGGTATGCTCTTTCTTGGTATCGATGACGAAAATCGCGCCCGGCAGGCGGCGCATATCGCGGATGCCGCCCAGCACGCGCTCCAGCCGATCTAGCTCATCCTGGAGGTGCTGCGCCTCTTTCTTGGGCAGCCGCTCGAAATCACCGCGCTCCTTGCGCGCCTCCAGGTCTTTCATGTAGCGGATGCGCGACTGGATGGTCTGGAAATTCGTCAGCATGCCGCCGAGCCAGCGCTGATTGACGAAGAACTGGCCGCTGCGCTGCGCCTCTTCTTTGATGGCATCCTGCGCCTGCTTCTTGGTGCCGACGAAGAGAATACTCTCGCCGTTGGCGGTCAGATGGGTGATGAACTTACAGGCCTCGTTGAGGCGTGTCACCGTCTGCTGCAAATCGAGAATGTGGATGCCATTGCGGGCCGTGAAGATAAAGGGCCGCATCTTGGGGTTCCAGCGACGGGTCTGATGCCCGAAGTGGACGCCTGCTTCAAGCAGTTGCTTCATCGTTGCGACATTTGCCAAAGTACTTCAGTCCTCCCTTGAACGTATCCAAACGTCTCCTCCGCACCCTTCATAAATCCGGCGGAAAGCGTCGCGCTTTCGTGGCATACGACGCCAGGGATGCCGCCAGGTCGGGATGCGTGTGTGATGAGGGTCAGCGCGCACATTGTTTCAGCGCGTTAACCAGAATAGTATACCACTGCGTAGATGCGGGCGCAATGCCCGCTAGGGCGCCTCAGGCGCCCTCACGCACAGAGACGAACGAACACGCGCCCACGGTCACAAGGGCATATCTGGTCCCCCTCTCCCTGAAAGGGGGAGGGGTTAGGGGAGGGGGCCGCCCGCTCATTCCCCTCTCCCTTTAGGGGGAGGGGGTCACCCCTCGACCCGCGGCGGTCCCTGGCGAATGCGCGCGCGCACCAGCTCGACATCCTCCATCGCGCCCCAGCGGCTCTCATTCCACCACGTCGCGCCCGCCTCGGCGAACGGGCGCACGATGGCTGCCGCCCGCGCGGGATCGTCTCCCGGCGTCTCGCCCTCCATGATGATATCGAACGGCATCGTCTGTTCGCGCCGCTCGGCGACATACGCCGCCATCTCACGGATATCGTCGGGCGTCACCTCACGTATCTCGCCCTCAGGTGTGCGCACATTCGGCAGCAAACCATCGTAGCGCAGCGCGCGCGCCATCGAGCGCTCGCTCGGCCACATGCCCACCACCCAGATAGGGATGCGCGGCGACTGCACCGGCTTCGGCAGGAACGTCATCTCGTCGAGGTGATAGTGCTTGCCATCGTAGTGAAACGGCTCGCCGCTCCACAGCCCGGTGAGGATGTCGAGGCTCTCGTCCAGCAATTCCGCGCGCGTCTTGCGGTCGGTTGGCTCGCCCACCTTGCCAAATCCCCCATCGTCGAGCGCGCCCAGCCCCACCGGCAGCACCAGCCGCCCTCCAGAGAGTTGATCGAGCGAGACCGTCTCGCGCGCCACCTTCCACGGCCGCCGCCGCGAGAGCGGCGAGATGATCGCGCCCAGCCGGACGGTTTTTGTGCGCAGCGCCATCGCCGCCATCGTCACCCACGGGTCGTACATCGGCCCCGCGTCCTTGATGTAGATGCCGTCCCAGTAAAACATCCCATCCCAGCCAGCGTTCTCACCCTCCGCCGCCATCTCAGCCACCGTCTGGATATCGCCGCCAGGAATGATGAACCCGTACTTCATACTCGCTCCTTCATCTGGTCCCCTCTCCCTTTAGGGGAGGGGGGCCTCCGCTCATTCCCCTCTCCCTGCAAGGGGGAGGGGTTAGGGGAGGGGGCGGCACGTACCTGTAAACCGCCTTAGCCGCAGCATAACCGCCAATTCATGACATCCACTGTCATATTTG
>JAICKD010000177.1 GCA_025928125.1 Ktedonobacterales bacterium | reverse complement strand
TGGTGGCTGGCGGAACGCGCCGGAACGCTTGCCCGCGCCCGTGGCGAGCCGGAGCAGGCCGCGCGCCTCTATGCCGCCGGAACGAGCCATCGCGACGCGATACCCGGACCAGTGGAACCAGTCGAGCGTGAGATGCGCGCGCGCGATCTCGCCTGGCTCCGGGAGACGATGGAAGAAGCGACGCTGGCCTGTGCGCTGAGCGAGGGACAGGCGCTCTCACTTGATGAAGTGGTTGGCTTAGTGAGAGAGGCGCTGGAGGGTTAATCTCCCCCGGCGCGGCGATTATGCCGCCTGGCCGCTCTGCGCCATCCCTCTCAACCGCCACGCCAGCACCAGCAGCAGTATCCCGAAGATGAGCGCGAAGATGCCGATGAGCCAGACCAGCGCCAACGCCCCAGCGCTGGGGAAGAGGAGCAGGAGTAGGCCAAAGATGACTGAGGCAGCGCCGCTGAGGATCAGCAGCCACTCGTTATTGATGGTTCGTCGCAACTCGATGGCCTCGAAGATTTCCATGACGCCAGTGATGATCGCCCAGGCGGCAATGAACGCCAGCAAGACGAAGGTCGTCACGCCGGGCCAGCGGAACGTGATGATACCGATGAGCACGCCAGCGATGCCCTCGACGAGCAGCCAGCCCCAGTTGCGGTTGTTCTCGCGCCCGCGAATCGCCAGGTAAATGGCGACGATGCCATCGATCAGCACGTACGCGCCGAAGAACGCGATCAGCACGATCAGCGTGATGCCCGGCGCCACCAGCACGAGAATGCCAAAGATGATCGCCAGCAGCCCCCGCAGTCCCACAGCCCACCAGTGTCGCGTAAGCAATGTATCCACGATTCCTGCTCCTCTGCTTAGCCACAGCATGCGGCTCATTCCGATGAAGCCGCTGGTTTCCAGTGTACACCAAAGCGGCAGTAAAAAGCGCCTGCGAGATTGTGCTGAGGCGAAAAGCTGGACGTGGTGCTACAGTGCGTGCAACGCCCCTCTTGACGCAGTCATCGCACGTCGCCCGATGGCGAGCCGCTCTACCGCAATGACGCACAGCACTGTGAGTATGGTCGGTCGAAGCGGGAGGACAACAAATATGAACCGGTTAGATTGGATCGAGATTGACGGGCTTCGCATTGCCTATCAACGGGCGGGAACAGGGCCGCCGCTCGTCTTGTTGCATGGCATCTTTGACGACAGCCGTGCGTGGCGCCCACAGCTTGAAGGTCTATCCGATGAATTCACCGTGGTAGCATGGGATGCGCCGGGCTGCGGCCAGTCATCCGACCCACCCGAGACGTTCTCCCTCTCCAATTGGGCTGACGCCCTCGACGGATTCATCGCCGCGCTTGAGCTGGAGCGTCCGCATGTGCTTGGGCTATCGCTCGGCTCGATGTTCGCGCTGGAACTCTACCACAGACACCCGGCGGTTCTGCGTTCGCTGGCGCTGGCGTCGGCCTATGCCGGGTGGGTAGGCTCTCTCTCGCCTGAGATAGTCGAGCAACGCAAGCAGCGCACGTTGCGCGAAATTGACACGCCGCCGAACCAGTGGATTCCCGACTGGATTCCCGAACTTCTGACATCACATGCGCCCGCCGGAGCCACCGATGAGGTGATCGCGGTGATGTCTGAGTTCCATCCAGCCGGGGCGCGAACCATGGTGAACATGCTCGCCGATGTAGACCTTCGTGACATGCTTCCGCTGATCGCCGTGCCGACAATGCTGCTCTACGGCAGCGCGGATACCCGCTCGCCACTGACCGTGGCCGAGGATTTGCACGCGCAGATCCCCGGGTCGCAGCTGGTGGTCATGCCCGGCATCGGCCACCTGAGCAACCTCGACGCGCCGGACCTGTTCAACGCCGAGGTGCGCCGGTTCCTCAGGTCTGTGCCGAACTAGTCGAGCGGACACCAACGCGCTTCAGGATGCGGGCGGGGTGATGCGCCCGATGGCATGCTCGCCCAGTTCGGTGAACCAGAGATTGCCGTCGCTGGCGGCGACGAGCGCCAGCGGGCCGCTCGATGGATGCGGCAGCGTGTATTCGGTCAGTTCGCCGCTGAGCGTCATCCGGGCAATCGCATTGTAGGAGTTCTCGGTGAACCAGAGATTGCCATCCGGCCCGGGGATGATGTTATACGGGCTGCGCGGCGGCGACGGCGGCAGCGCGAACTTCTTCGCCACGCCCTTCGTTGACATCTGCCAGATGCAGTTGTCGCCGATGTCGGTGATCCAGAGGTTCTTATCTGGTCCGACCGTAATCCCATAGAGGCCGCGCCCGATGATCGGCACGGCAAGCTCGGTGATCTTGCCGTCATAGGAGATACGCCCGACGAAGTTGCGGTAATTCTCGGTGAACCAGATCGCGCCATCCGGGCCAATCGTCATCTGGTTAGGGAAACTCGCCGCCACAGGCAGCGGAAACTCGGTGACTTTGCCCTCTGGGGTGATGCGCCCAATCGCGTTGGTCCCCGGCTCGGTGAACCAGAGATTGTTATCCTTGCCCAACACGATATCCAGCGGACCGCCATTCGACGGCAGCGGGAATTGAGTCATCACACCAGCGGGCGTGATGCGCCCGATGATATTGAACCGGGGGACCGTAAACCAGAGGTTGCCGTCGGGGCCATTCACGATGGCATCGGGGATCTGCCCTGGCCCGGGCATGGCGTGGGGCGTCAGCACCGTTTTCATGGTCAGGCGGCTGACCGTTGGGATGTCGAAGGTATCATCTGGCGAGAAATGGCCGGTGATCCAGAAATTGCCATCTGGCCCGATGACGATGTCATATGGAAAGCCATCACGATCCGGGACGGGGTATTCGACGAGCGCGGCGGACTGCACCTGGCTCTGCGCGCCGTGCAGGTTGATCGTGCCGGTGGGGCCGCGCTGAACTGTCGGCTCGTCGCAGGCAGAGAGGACCAGGGCGAATAACACCACACCAAAACAGAAAGTTCGTAGCAATCTGGAACGAACAGATGGAGACACAGACACACTCCTTCGGCGGCCATCAAATGAGTAATTCCATGCGCACGGTCGGCTGCATACGAGTATATCCTAACGGGAAAGCAGACGCTTCGAGTATGCGAGCATTTTCAGATGTGAAGCATAACGCGATAGCTCAACGATATCCAGACGATACCCGGACGTGCTACCATTAGGTCATGACGGAAAAAAGAGAGAAGACTCCTGCCCTCGCGCCGGAATCCCACGATGGCGCCACCAGCCCGGCGCCGAGCTTCGACGGCGACCTGACCGACCTGGGTACGCTGAAGCGGCTGCTTGCGCGCTACGGCATCTCCCTCAACAAGGGGCTGGGTCAGCACCTGCTCACCAGCCGTAAGGCGCTCGATACGGTCGTCGACGCGGCTGACCTCACGCCAGATGATCGCGTGTTGGAGGTGGGCGCTGGCCCTGGCGTGCTGACGCGCGAACTGGCGCAACGGGCGCGGCGGGTGGTGGCGGTCGAGTTGGACCGCGCGATCTTGCCGGTCTTGCGCGAGACGACCGCCGACCTGCCAAACGTCGAGATCATTCCGCGCAATCTGCTGGAGGTGCAGCCGGAAGAAGTCTTCGGCGCGGAGCCTTACAAGCTGGTCGCCAACCTGCCCTATTACATCACCTCACTCATCCTGCGGCATCTGCTCGAATCCGCCAACCCACCGCGCGTGCTGGTGGTGATGGTGCAGCGCGAGGTCGCCGAGCGGCTGGTGGCTGGCCCCGGCGAGATGAGCCTGCTGGCGCTCAGCGTGCAGATCTATGGTACGCCGCGTATCGTCACCTACGTCCCGGCGACGGCGTTCTTTCCGCCGCCGCGGGTCGATTCGGCGGTGGTGCGCGTGGACCTGCATCCCGCGCCCCTGCTGGACGACGCCACCACCGAGCAGTTCTTCGCGCTGATTCACGCGGGCTTCGCCGAGAAGCGCAAGCAGCTGCACAATACCCTGTCGCGCCACCTCGATGCCTCGCATGAGACGGTTAGCCGCTGGCTGGCCGAGGGCGAGATCGACCCAATGCGACGGGCGCAGACGCTGAGCCTGGAGGAGTGGCTGCGGCTGGCGCGCATCGTCCAGGCGGAGGAGTCGATGTAAGGTGTCGTGTGGGAGTGCATGCCGGTTGACAGCGGCGCGCGGGCAATGATACACTACCAGACGCCGGTTCTATTCCGGTGTACGCCAAGGTAGCTCAGTAGGTAGAGCACAGCACTGAAAATGCTGGTGTCGGCGGTTCGATCCCGCCCCTTGGCACCTCATCCCCATCCGCATCTTCTTCTCCCCAACATACTCGATCCAGCCCTATTCTTCCCGGCGCGCATCTATAGTGTTCGCTACTTCACAGATGGCTGTTTGCGCCTCCGCTGGTTGCCACCTTTTGTGGCCAATCGCGTATATGCGATACGAGAAATCGCAGAAATATGGGCCAATTCCCTTTGAGCGACGCCCCTGTTCGGACTAGACTTACTGCACAGGGACGTAAACGCCCTTGAATTGGTAGCACACGGCGAAGCACAGGCGGAGGATCGCGGTGAGGGCAGAGTACAGGACAGGATTCAGGGCGACGTTCAGACCCAGATACAGGGTAAGGGATACCGATAGGCCCGAGGAACTGGCGCCGGTCTCCTGGCAAGGGACTGCCCTTGCGATCATCACCATCCTCGTGCTCCTCGGCGGCTTTGTCACGCTGGTGGCGCAGATGTCCACGCTCGCCAAAACGGCGAAGCGTCCCGTGACGACCAGCGCGAGCCTCGCGGGCGGCGCGCTCAAGCTGCTCTCGGCCAACGCGCCGAAGGTCACCGCACGGGCCGCCTACGTCTTCGACGTCGATACCAATACCGTGCTGTATAGCAAAGACGCCGACGCCCAGCTGCCGATGGCGAGCTGCACCAAGGTTATGACGGCGCTGCTCGCGGTGGAGCATGGCAATCTCGACCAGATGATCACTGTTGGGGCCGACGCGCATGCGCTGGTGGGGCCGGACAGCAGTTACATGGGGCTTGATACCGGCGAGAAGCTTACCCTGCGCGACCTGCTCTATGGGCTGGTGATGCCGTCCGGCAATGACGCCGCCGTGGCTATCGCCGACGCGATTGGCGGCACCGAGGCGAAGTTTGTGGCGATGATGAACGCGCGGGCGGCCCAGTTGGGGCTGACGCGCACCCATTTTGCCAACCCGCACGGACTGGACGCGCCAGGCCACCACACCAGCGCCCGCGACCTGGCGGTGCTCTCAGCCGTGGCGATGAAGAACCCGACGCTGGTAACAGTCATGTCCGCGACCAAATATGTTATCCCCAAGACGGCAACTCATAAAGCGTATAAACTGTTCACTGGCAATGATCTGCTGGCCGGAGCAGGCTCGCCCTATCCCGGCGCGATTGGCGTCAAGCCAGGTTATACCGGCCCCGCTGGCTTCTGCCAGGCGTTCGCCGCTATCCGTCATGCCCACCTGATCGTTGGCGCCGTGCTCGCAGATCCGTCGTGGCAGGTGCGCCGGGTCGATATGCGCCGGTTGCTCGATTGGGGCTTCGAGCAGGAAGGGTTGCTAGCGGCCCCGCCGCCTGTCTCCGGGTCAACGCCACCGAACGACTGAGCGCCCTCTCCCCCAGCCCCGGCCTCTGGCCCGCTGGCGCTGCGCGTGCTGGACGCACGCTCCGAGCCTATCGGCTCGCGCACCAGCCCCCTAAAAGGGAGGGGAGCCAGAGCCAGAGTGCCTCACGATTCTCCGAGTATCTTGAGCAAGGGAGAATACGTCTATGTTCCCACTTGCGCACGCCTGGCTGATACAGCGCCTCGTTCCGGCTCCGATGCCTGCCCACTATCTGGGATGTGTCTGGCCGGACATGCTCTTTGAGAGTCCGCTCTCGCACACCGAATCGCACCGGAGCGGCGCGCGGCTGGTGGAGGCTATCAACACCTTGCCCGCTGGCCCGACGCGCGACGAGTTTCGCGCCTTTCTCATGGGCGCGCTCTCGCACGGCGCGGAGCCGCATGGCTTCGACTGGTACAGCGACGAAGAGTATGGCGGCCGCCCGGCATCCGAGCGCGGCTATGCCTTCCAGCAGGCGGTTCCGCTGGCCGAGGATGCTGCCCGCGCCTGTGGTGTCGCGCCGGAGCAGGGATGGTGGAAGGCGCACAACCTGGTTGAGATGGCGTTCGAGCAGCCACTCTACCTCGCCATGCCCAGCCTTGGCGCATCGCTGGCGGACGCCTGTGCCGACGAGGCGCTCTGTACTCGCATCGCGGGCGTGCTGGCAGGCATCTTCGGCCAACCCGCCGATGCCCTGGCTGGCGCGATGCGGCGCTTCCCTTCGGTGGTCACGTTCGCGCCAGCGACGCCACGACCCCAGGCCGAGACATACGCCCATCAGACGCGACTCAAGCACGCGGGCAGCAATCCCGATGTCGCCGCGCTGGAATCGCTGATCGAGCGGGCGCAGGCGATCATCGCGCCGACCCGCGACGAGTATCTGGCAACGTGCGCGCAGGCCGTCGGGCGGATGGTGAGCGATACGCTGCCAGACACTATATAAGCTGGTTCTCAGGGTCGCGTGTAGACAACCACCTGCCAGATCGCGTCACGGCGTAGACTCCGCCGCTCTAGTCCAGCACGCCTCACCGTGGCGTCCACCAGGGCCGCCGGGTGTACGAAGCTGCGATAAGGGTGACGCCTCATCCGAAACGTCGCGTTCTCGATTGCGCTGAAGGAGCGAGTCCACCAGTCGTCGCG
>JAICKD010000029.1 GCA_025928125.1 Ktedonobacterales bacterium | reverse complement strand
AGGCGCGCGACATTCGCCTGCGCCGTGCCAGACGATTGCGAGGCCTGAGATGGGACTTGGCCCGGTCGAATATGTCATGATCGAGTTTCCGAACACGACTGCGATTGGCAACATCGAGCCAGCGCTTCAGGAGCTGGTATCCTCAGGGATTGTCCGCATCATCGACCTGATGTTCATCACAAAAGACGCGGAGGGTCACGTCCAGGCGTTGGAGGTTGACCAGCTCGATAGCGTCAGCGCTCATCGATATGAGGAACTGGACGCCGAGATCGACGACCTGGTGAATATGGAGGACATCGAAATCGCGGCGGCGGAGCTATCGCCCGATAGCATCGCGGCCGTGCTGGTCTGGGAAGACGCCTGGGCCAAACGGTTCGCGGAGGCGATGCGGGCCGCGGGCGGGCGCGTGGTCGAAAACGAGCGGATTCCCAGCGCCGTCGTCGAAGCGGCGATGCGGGCAAGCGTGGGAGCGGATGCGTAAGGCCCGCATGTGTGGTAGAGAGGACGAACTCGACTATGATGCGACGTGGAGCAGTGGGGCGGCGCGGCCCTGGCCTGCTTGGGACAATGGCGCGCACGGCGGTAATCGCGGGGACGGCTACGGCGGTCTCCAAAGGAGTGAGCGGCTCGATGGACCAGCGCGCCGCGCAACAACAAGCGGCGCAGCAACAGCAACAACAGGCGGCGTTTGACGCGGGCTTCCAGCAAGCTCAGGCGCAACAGCAGCAGGTCGCACAGGCAGCTAGCCCAGCCACGAACACCGACGCGATGATCTCGCAATTGCAGCAGCTGGCCGAGCTACAGAATCTGGGAATACTGACGCCAGACGAATTTACCCAGCAGAAGGCGAGGATTCTAGGCGGCGCAAGCTGACGGACATTCCTCAATCCGCCTTTGGTTCTCTCTCTGCAAAGGGAAGGGGGCAGGCGGACGGACCTCTCCCGGCCTTCGGCCACCCTCCCCTCGTAGGGGAGGGACTAGGCGACCAGTGCGGCGGATGGCGAGGACGAGTCTGGTTTCCCCCTCGGCGCGTGGAGGGAGTAAGGGGAGGGGTCTCTGCCTCTGGTCTCCCCTCTCCTCGTAGGAGAGGGGCTGGGGGAGAGGTCTCTCTGGATACCTCAAGACGACATTGGTCACCTCTTAGGTCGTGGCAAGCGGGACGGTGAACCAGAAGGTCGAGCCTTCGCCGAGCACACTCTCCAGGCCGACCCTGCCACCCATCTGTTCGACCAGCTGGCGGCAGATGAACAGGCCAACGCCCAGCCCCTCGGCGCTATAGCTGCTGGAACCGCTGGTGCGGTAAAAGCGCTCCCATACGCGCTGCTGGCTCTCCGGGGCGATGCCGATGCCATGATCGCAGACCGCGATTCGCGCCTCGCCATCGTCGCGCTCCACCCGCACCTCGACTGGCTGGACGTTTGGCGAATACCGCAACGCATTGGAAAGATAGTTGCTCACCACCTGCGTGACCCGATCCGCATCGGCTATCACAGGAATAGCTTCCGTGGGTGATTCCAGATGGATGATCCGCCGCCGCCACACCAGGCGTTGGCCAGCGACGCTATTATGCACAATCTCGCCAAGGTCGCATCGCGCCGTGTGCGTCTCGGCGATGCCGACGCGAATCCGCGTGATATCGGCAAGGTCGGAGAGCAGGCGCTCCGCCATGTTGGCATTGCGGTCGGCCAGCGTGAGCGCCGTTGTCGCGCGCGCAACATGCGTTGAGGAGGAGTCGGTGGTAACCATGCGACTGTCCGCCACCCGTTTCAACTGGCGTTGCGCGATCTGCGTGCCGAGCTTCATCGTGGTGAGTGGCCCGCGCAGCTCGTGGACAATCTGCATGAGCGCCGCCTCGGTGTTTTCGCTATCCCGGCGAAGCTGCCCCACGGTATTAGCCCAGGCCTCTCGCTCATCCATCAGGCGCCCATGATCGAGCGCCAGCGCGACCAGCTGCGCCAGCGCGCGTGTCCTCAGGAGGACATCTGGCATGACGCGCTTGCCAAACCGAAACTCGACAATCAAGGCGCCCAGCCGTCGCTCGCTCGTCAGGAGCGGCAGCACCAGACGGACGACTCTGCGCGAGGTGGAGTCGGGGACAAAGGTGTCATCGTTCTCACGGACCGCGTGCAGCCCCGTCGAACGAGAGCGGGAGATGGATTCGTTGCCCGCATCGAGATCGGGGATGTCGGCGCATAGCTGGTCCCACCAGGCGGATGCGCGGCCCGGAGCAACACCAGCCGTGGCGACCAGGCGTGGCCGCCTGGCGCGCTCCGCGCGCAAAACGACCCCCACCGCCTCGCAATAGAGCGTGTAGCGGACCAGATTGGCAAGCCATGTCGCGAGGCCAGTCTCGTCGCGCCAGTCATCGGCGCCAACCAGTGTTGTCTGGCGAGGATTGGTGGGCATGGCAAAACCTGTCCCTCCCTGTACCCATCGTTCCTGGTCTCTGCTCGCATGCATACCACACCTCCCGGGGTTGATCGTTGAGGGGCCAGTCCGCGCGCACTGTATGACGGTGAACGCGCGAAGGAGACGCATCGTGGCGCTCAGTGAGGATGCGCCCGACGTTGCTCCTACTCCGCAGCCAGAGCTTCTCGCTACAGCGTGCCACTTCAGCTAAAGGGAAGCTCCCGCCGCACTGCTCACTCTAAAACGAGAATCGCTGCTCCGCATGCGCCTAAGGTTGCAAAACTGAAGTGGGAGATTCTGTGAAGGAAACCCTTATGATGGCGCCGCTTCATATGATAAAGTAGAGATTACAACCTAGTTTGTCGCAGGGAAACAGCCTGTTTGTATGCACTAACAGGATCAACATACAACCATCTTGACAGCGTACTTGCTATACTTGTACGTCGGGCCATCAGGCCAATAGATGGCAAACGGTATACATGGGGCAATTCTCGGCAGGCAGGTGTGATTGCGCATCGCATTGTAGTGGGTGTAGGTGTACGGAGGAAGGCAGCGTCGCGTGGCGCCGCGAAGGTGTAGATGCGTCTGGCTGAGTGCGTTTGACGTTCCTCAAGGCCCAATGATAACGTGGCGTGTTTGGTGGGGGTCAGGGGTGGTGTGGGCGGACGTGCGTCCGGGGTATTGGCGAACCCGCGAGGCCGAGCGTAGGGATCGTTCGCTCTGCGAGAGCGGCTTCTTGGTGCCTTCGCGGTTGGATGAGGCCCATACATTCGCTCGAATGAGCGCGACCCCAAGGATCATCGCGATAGCGCCCCACCACGAAAGAGGCGGATGATGGTGCGAATCCTGGTGGCGGAAGACCATGAAGTCATGCGGCGCGGCCTGCGTGACCTGCTCCTTGAGCACCAGGGATGGGAGGTGTGCGGGGAGGCGCGTAATGGGCGTGATGCGCTCGATCTCGCCATCCAGCTGCGTCCCGATGTCGCCGTGGTTGATATCTCCATGCCACTGCTCAGCGGCCTGCAGGCGACACGCCACATTCGCAAGCAATCGCCTGATACCGAGGTGCTCATTTTTACTCAGTACGAAAGCGGCCAATATGTGCAAGAGGCGCTTCGTGCCGGCGCGCAGGGATATATCCTCAAGTCCGACGCGGCATTGCATCTCACGGAGGCGGTCGAGGCGCTTGCCCGGCACGAGCCGTTCTTCTCGCCGAGCATCTCGAAAACGATCCTGAGCACGTTCTTTAACACGGAAGAGCAGAAGCGTGACGAGGAGGCGTTATCCACGCTGACGGCGCGCGAGCATGAGGTGATGCTGATGCTCGCGCAGGGCAAGAAGAACCGCGATGTGGCTGATGCCCTAATAATTGCCCCAAATACCGTCATCACCTATCGCGCCAAAATCATGAAAAAGCTGGGCGTTACTTCCATTGCGGCATTGATTCTCTTTGCCGCGCGTAACAAGCTGATTGTATTCTGAAGATGTATGCGAGGCACATCATATACGCGATATGGCGTAGCGGTCATGCGAAATTGGCATCAGTGTATACTGTGGATATCGACATAAAAGTACTACAAAAGCGGTATAGAAGTTCCGGTGCGCTGGTGCTATAGTACTGGTGCGCTCGCGAGGCGCCGATACCTTTGTGCGAGGGCGTCATCGCGCCTCCGTCGAATGGCTGACGTATCTGGCGCATCTGGCGCGGCATTGCCTCAAGTGTGTCAATCGACAATGCGTCTAACGCCTTAGTCTAATCGGTTAACCCCCTCCCAGGGCGCCAGTTCTCGGCGTTCGCGTACCATCTTCGGGTACCCCTGGGAGAGATTCACAGGCCGTCGCGGAAGTCCTGGAATAGCCACACCTGTGGCAATAGTAGCACAAGAGCCTGGAGAGTTCTTCCCGCGCTTCCTTGTAATAGGATGGATCCCAACACTTACCAGGAAATGGGACGGAAGTCGGGATAGGATACAAGCGGTGATCGTCTCGCTGCCGTACGGCAAAGAGATGCTGAGAGATGCGGCGCTGTGTCTGGGTCTCTGAACATTGGCGAGGCGCTCGCTGTGGCGGCGGTTCACACGTCTCACACGTCGTTGCACCCCGGCAAGCCGGCGTAGCCGAGCTGAGACCGCCGCGATGCCAGTACGGCGCTCGGGTGGTAGAGTGTCGTAGCGGCTGACTCTCCTCCAGGAATCTTTGTGTTACCCAAGGGAGGAGACGAACCATGGGTAGCCCTCTAGTCACCGTGCAACACGGGCATGTGAATGCGCCGATTGAAGTAGGCTCCGCCGAATGGTTTGTCTGGCTCGACCGCGTTGATGCCTTTGCCGTTGAGGAGCACGAAATTTCGTTCATCGCGCAGCGCCTGCATGATGGCGCGTCGGCCCTCTGGTTGGCCTTTTGCGCCATCGAAAATGAGCCACGCTGGGTTGTGCTGGGCTTAGCTTCAGAACTCACCCGCGAGCGCCTGCGGACGGCGGCGCGTCAGCTTGCGAGCGGGGATACGGTCATTCCCGCGTTTCAGGTGGAACTGGACGGCGAGAGCGAGCCTGTGACGCATTTGCCTGATTTGCCCGTCACCAGCCCGGATCTGCTCGTGACCAAGTTAGAGATGCCCATTGTCGATCGCGAGACACTCGTCCGCACGCAAGCCATCGAGCGTATGGACCACGTGCTGGCGTATCCCCTCACCATCATCAATGCGCCTTCTGGCTACGGCAAGTCGACGCTCGTGGCGGCGTGGGCGCGCGAGACCTCGGCGCGGGTAGCGTGGCTGCTGTTGGATGAGAACGACAACGATCCGACGCGCTTCTCCACTCATCTGCTGGCTGCGCTTGACCGGGTCGTTCCTGGGCTGCTTGCCGCCGGGATGCGCTATGTGAAGAATGCGCGAGCGCATCTCGCCGATGTCTCGCTCATCTCCCGGCTCATCAATGTCCTGACCTCAACCGAGGACCACATTGTGCTCGTCCTCGACGATTACCACACAATCAGCCCGGATAATGCGGTGATCCATACCGCGATGAAGTACTTTGTCGAGTATCTTCCCGCACAGATCCATGTCATTCTGCTGACGCGCACCTGCGTTCCCTTGAGTACTGCGCGGATGCGTGTCGCGGGGCGTCTGCTCGAGTTGCGGATCGAAGACATGCGCTTCACGGGCGACGAAGCGCGAACATTTCTGGAGCGCAAGACAGGCAAAGAAATCGCGCCCGAGGCGTGCGCGCGGATTCACCGGCGCACCGAAGGCTGGGTAGCTGGGCTGCAGCTTGCCGCGTTTGCGCTCGAAGATCCCCACACGCCCGCCGAAAGCGTGGCGGACCTTCTGAGCGAGAATCGCAATGTCGTCGATTTCATCGCGGATGAGGTGCTCAAGCGGCTGCCACAGACCGTCGGCGAGAATGTGTTGTGGATGGCGGCGCTGGACCAGTTCAATGTCGCGCTCTGCGACGCGCTGCCGGGGATCGTCGACTGCCAGACCACGCTGGAGACCCTGGAGCGCGAGAATGCTTTTCTGGTCCCAGTCGATGATGCGCCCGGCTGGTATAGGTTCCACAGACTCTTCAGGGAGGTGCTGTGGAACCGGCTTCAGCGGACGCACAAAGAGGATCTGGCCGAGCTCTATCGCCAGGCATGCGCCTGGTATGACGCCCATGGAATGACGCGCGATGCCGTTCACTATGCGTTGCGGGCGAACGACGAGCACGCGGTTGTGCGCATCGTGCGCAATTTTGCCAATCGCGTGTTCGAGAGCGGATCCTCTCCGACCGAACTCCAGGCGCTGGCGCAATGCCTCGACCTCGTACCCGCGGATGTTATACAGAGGCATCCGCAACTCTCGCTGATACAGGCGCAGATGTTTGTGGAATCGGGCGATCTCAGCGAGGGCGAAGAGTGGCTGGAAGCCGCCGATTTGCTCATCTCGTCTCAGGGCATGACGGCGGAAAGTGAGACGCCTGCGTCAGACGACCATCTCCAATTGAAGGAAGAGATCATGCAGGTCCGCGGTATCATCGCTCGAGTGCGCGAGGGAAGCTCCTCCGCTGGCCAGGGTCAATCACCGCTGACACACCCAGCGCATCCATCGCAGACGGGCCAGCCGCGTGCCACCGCATCACCCAGGTCATTGCCCATGCCATTGCCCATGCCGCCGCGTGCTCATCGCACGTCCCTGCACAGCGAGGCGCATGCGCATCATTCATCGACGGCCCCGGAACCTCCGGTCATTTACGAGCGGGTCACCGCGCGCGAAAAGGAGGTCCTGGCCCTTCTTGCCCGGGGCGACCGTAACCACGGGATCGCGGAGGAACTGACCATCGCCCTCGCGACGGTCAAGCGCCATTTGAGCAACCTCTACCGCAAGTTGCAGGTGGACAACCGCACGCAGGCGGTGTGGCGGGCCTGGACCCTGGGTTTGTTAGAGGATCTTCCCGAGGAGAGCGCGAACACGCTGGCGCCAGATGACGACCAGCCTCAGCCGGATGATCGCGGTATGCCACGGTGGGACCGCTTTCCCAGCAACGGCCACGGCCACCACGGCAACGCCTATTCTCCTGGCATCTCGCCGGGATAACCTGAAGTCTGCGTGTCAGTTATCCCGCTATTACGGCCCGAATACGGCCCGAAGGCGAGCGGAATGTCGTGAATTGGCCATACATAACACCCCGGCAGGATTGGGATGATACATCAGGATATGAGTTGGGAAGACAGCGGCTATCCGTTCAGGCACGGCTACGTGGTCGGCGTTATACAACTTTTGACTCATGCGGGTGGCGCGATTGTATAGTCTCGTTAGGTTTTGTACGGTGTAGCGCAGCGTGTAACACGGCGTTTGGATGGAGGTGAGAGCGAGAGCGGCAAATCGCGATGGCCCGGTAGTAGGAGGTGTATCGTTTTGCGACTCCTGAATCGCGTCACGTTCCGTGAATCGTGGCAGCACAAAAGGAAGTCCATTGCCCTTGCTCTACGCCAGAAGATTCAGGGAGTTTCCCTGAGTCAACTACGCAATTCCATACAATATATGACGGCGAGCCGCGCCGCGCATATTGCGGCGTTGGTCGCGGCCGCCTATTTTCTTGGCGCGCAGTTCGGCTTTTCGCTGCGTTTTCCCTCATCTCCCCTCTCCGTGATCTGGCCGCCCAATGCCATTCTGCTTGCCGCGTTTCTGCTCACGCCTACGCGGATGTGGTGGCCGATACTCCTGGCGGTGCTGCCCGCGCATGTGATTGTCGAGTTTCAGAATGGTGTCGATTTCTGGACAATCCTCGGACTCTATGTGACCAATTGCGGCCAGGCATTGCTTGGCGCGGCTGGCATACGCTTTGTGTTTGGCGAGTCTCATCGACTGGATAGCCTCCGGCGCATTGTCGTATTTGGCCTGTGCGCGGCCTTCGCGGCGCCGTTCATCGTTTCTTTTCTGGATACCGCTGTCTCTGTGCTTACCAACTGGGAGATGCGCAATCAGTTCGCGTTGCACTGGGAGGAGCGGTTTGTCTCGAACGTGTTGACGATCCTCATCCTCTCACCAGTTATCCTGGTCGTCGCGGACCGCTGGCGTGACTGGCTGCCGCTGGCGACGCCGCGCCGCTGCGTGGAAGCCGCCGCGCTCACCATCTCCGTGATGGCGGTTGGGGCGCTCGTCTTTGCCACGGATGTCATCGCGATCACCGGCCAGAGCGCCTTTTTGTTCCTGCCCCTTCCGTTCCTGATCTGGGCGGCCGTGCGCTTCGGCATCGGTGGGACCAGCCTATCGTTGCTTGGCCTCGTGCTGCTCTCGACGGGTTGGAATACCGCGGCGGCGCAGGGGCCGTTCGTTGCGCCCACACCAGCCACCTCGGTGCTCGCGCTTCAGCTCTTCCTCATCTCGCTCTCGGCGCCCATGCTGCTGCTTGCGGTGTTGATCGAGGAGCGGAACCGCACGGCGGCGCAACTGCGCCGGAGCCAACAGCAGTACCGCGATCTGGTCGAGACGCAGACGGAGCTTATCTGCCGCTATCGCCCCGATGGCACGCTCACCTTCGTCAACGAAGCCTATTGCCGCTACTTCGGCGCGACACGCGAGGAGCTTCTCGGACGGAAGTTCTTCGATCTGCTGCCGCTGGACGCAAGCAAGAGATCCCAGCAGGCGCTGGACCGTTTCGCGCGCAATCTCTCGACCGTCAGCGACGAACATACCGTTGTGCTGCCCGATGAAACAACCGGCTGGCAGCACTGGACGGAGTATCCCATCTTTGGGCCAGATGACACCTTCGTCGAGATTCAGGCGATTGGGCGCGATATCACCGAACGCAAGCGCGCCGAACAAGAGGTGATGCGGCTGGCGGGGCATCTGCTGCGCGCGCAGGAGGATGAGCGGCGGCATATCGCGCGCGAGCTACATGATGGGACGGCCCAGACGTTGACGGGCATCGAGTTTGCTTTGGGACGACTCTACAAAGGGCTGCTCGACGAGACCATGGACAGGGCGAAGGCCATTCAGCTGGTGGCCGAGGGCCGCGAACTGGCTGCCGACGCCGTCCAAGGAATTCGCTCGCTCTCATACCTGCTGCATCCGCCCGAGTTGGAGCATATCGGCCTTGCGGAGGCAATCCAGGCATACGCGGATGGCTTCACCCGCCGGAGTGGTATCGCCGTCGCGGTGGAGGCGCCGCACGATTTCCCCAGACTCAACCAGGATGCCGAGATCGCCCTCTTCCGCGTGGTGACGGAGTGCCTCACCAATGCGCTGCGGCATTCTGACAGCAAGCGGGCGCGCATACGCCTTTCCGCTCATCTGGGCTGCGCCGCGGTGCGCGTGCGAGATTACGGGCAGGGGATGGATCCAGGAGCTGCGCGGCCAGTGGATGAGGATTCTGTCGCGCTCAGCGTGGGCATTCCCGGGATGCGGCAGCGCATGTTGGAGTTCGGCGGGCGTCTCAGTATCAGAACCGGGGCAGGTGGGACGCAGATCACCGCCATCCTTCCGGCGCACTATTCGCCAGCGAGCCATGCACTCGATGTCAATGCGCTCGACCCCGAGACGCTCGATGCTGGCGTAACGCTCTCAGAGGCGCGCTAGCCGCCACATCAGGACGACCACTCTCCGCAGGTATAAAGGGCGAGGCGAGGCTCCTCTGGGGGAGGAGAGAATACTCCCCCTCCGGTCTCGCCCCGTGAATGGGGACACAGGCTGCGCCGCTGCCTATAGTGCATCTATACCCGCCATGTCGGCAGACGCCGCTCCGCCCGCTTCCAGATGAGCCGTATGAGTCGCGTCAATGGCTGGGGCGGGGTAGGAAATCTCTTCGATCACGAGAAGACGGAATCTTTTCAGAACAGGAGACATGACATGGCGGAAGCTACGAACCCAATGGACGCGAATGCTGCGAATGCCATGCATGCGGCAAGCGCCCCGCCGAGGGCGCAGGCAACCCCCGTCGCGACGACTCGCCCCGGCCTGGTCACGTTCGCTGGCGTGATGATGTTCATTCTCGGCGGATTTCAGTTGACGTGGGCGATTGTCGAGTTCAGCAACGCCGCCTGGCTCGCGGGTACGGTCTATGGCACCTTCAACGGCTACCTGTGGCTGTGGGCCATTCTGGATCTGCTGCTGGCGGGGGTCTCGTTCTATGCTGGCTACGATATCCTTCGCGGCGGCACGTTCGGCTACGTCTATGGCGCGCTCGTCGCCGGGCTGAGCGCCATTCGCTGGTTCTTCTACCTTCCGGCGGCGCCAGTGGTGGGGATTGTCGTCATCGCGCTCGATATCCTCATCATCTACGGGCTCGTCGCCAACTCAGACTATTTCCGCGAGAGTCCTTCAGCATAAGGCCACCTCACAAAACCGTTATGTCCCAAGGGCAATGCTGGGAGTAGGCCAGCTTCGCGGCATGAATGCCGCGGCTAGGAACGGGTTGTGAGAGCAACTCTAAAGGAAGCCCCAGCGCGACAATCGCATAGGCGCTTCGGAGATCACCCCGGATACGGCATAGACCGTGTTCGGGGTATTTTGTTGCGCCTTCTCCGCATCCCCGTTCCTGTTGGACAGCCAGTTTTTCCTATAGCTTGCTTGATGCCAATGATATCCTATCCGAAAGGGTAGGCCAACGCCTCACCCCTGGGGCCAGAAATTGCATTGAATCATTACTGCGTAATCCTGGCCGACAAGACGGAGTGACCCTAATGCATTATCAGGTTGTGGCAAAATCTGGCGAGTCTTCTGGCGCCTGGGATTATTACCCGTATTGGGCGCCGGTCCGCGAAAAAAGCGCGGCGGAGCGACTGGCCAGCTATGCTGCTCAAAGCGGCTACGAGGCCGCCATTCTCCAAAGTGTGACGCCTCAGATGCTCGAGTATGTCGCGGTGCGAGTGGTGGAACGGCAAGATACTGACCTGCTGCCCTCGTTGCGGTATCTGCCAGGGGCGCCCGCAGCGCGCATGAGCGGCAGACAGCAGCGTGCCGTCGAGACGGCGTTTCGGCCCTCGCCCGTGCTCGATCCCTACACGGACGGCGCCGACAAGGCGGAACTAGACGCCCGGCGCCTCGACGCGGAGCTTGGCCCAGGTGGCGATATTCTGCGGCAGCGAACAACCATACGCCGATATCCATCGCTGCCGTTGCGCATGGATATCATCAGCGCTTGGCTGCGCCTCCGGGAAAAGGTCATCATGGGAGCGGTTGGCGGCGAGAGTGACGGTAACGGTAACGGATTGGCGGATGGAGAAGGAGCGGGCGATCCACGCGAAGCGCCTGAGAAGCGAGCTTAGAAGCGCTTAAGCGTTCCGATCACATCCCGTTTTTAGCCGCGGCATTCATGCCGCGAAGCTGGCCTACTCCCATCGTGGCCACTGGGACATGGCGGTAGTGTTCGGTGTTCTTAACGCCGCTCAAGATGCTTCCATCCGCAGGGGGACGGTACACCAGAAGGTCGCGCCTTTGCCCACCTCACTCTCGACCCCTACCTCGCCGCCATGCTGCTCGACGATGAGCCGACTGATGTAGAGGCCAAGCCCCAAACCGGCATCACTCCCGCTCTGGGGTTGGATATCCGGCGCCTGATAGAAGCGTTCCCAAATCCGCGCCTGAACGTCGGGCGACAATCCCGGCCCCTGATCGCGCACCGAGATGCGCGCCGTGCCTTCCCTCACGCGCACGTCCACCCGGATCGGCCTGGAGTCGGGGGAATACTTGCAGGCGTTATTCAGGTAGTTGGTCAGCACCTGCGCAAGGCGCACGGGATCGGCCTGGATATAGATGTGGCGCGACCCTTCTACATGCAGGCGCATGCGTCGCGAAGGGTATAGCTGGCGGTGGTCCGCCACCTGATCGCGTACCAACGTGACGAGATCACACCACTCGGGATGTACGACCAGCTTGCCAGTGCGCGCATGCGTCACCGCGAGCAGATCATCAACCAGGCTGCCAAGTCTACCGGCGGCTCGTTGCGCGGCGTCAAGAGATTCCCGCAGGGAGGTCAAGGTCAGAGCGGATGTCTGCTCACCCTGAGGCATGCTGGCGCTCAATTTTCGCTCGGCAAGGTAGAGCTGTCCCTGGAGCACGGTCAGCGGCGTGCGGAATTCGTGTCCAGCCAGCGCGATGAACAACTCCATGTGCTGTGCCGCCTCGCGTGTTGTCAATTCGCGCGTTGTCGCCTCGGCCCGTTCGCGTATCGCCTGATCGCGTTCGTCCTGGACGTTTCGCTGCTCCACCACTAGCGCCGCCATGCGGGCCACCGCCCTGACGAGCGATAGCTCTTCCGTGGTGAAGTGATGCGCCCGCACACCATAGTCCAATCGCACGATGCCCCGCAGCCGACCCATCGAGCGCATTGGCGCAAGCAGCCAGCTTGCCTGCGCGTATTTGTTGGAGGAATCTGCCTCCATCACAATGACTTCGTCCCGGTACAGACGGCTGATAAGCGAGGGATCGAAGCGGTCTCCGAAGCGCGCCATGCGCCCGTAGCGCCTCT
>JAICKD010000435.1 GCA_025928125.1 Ktedonobacterales bacterium | reverse complement strand
TGATGGCGATTGTCCTGATCGCGCTGGCTTACCTCACGATCTGGCTTGCCTTCAGGCGCATTGGCCGCCCGCACACGTCACCTGCGGATGGCGTTGGTGAAACGAGCGATAGCGTAACCGCCAACAACATAGGGTCAGCGGAACGCTCGAATGAGCGGGCCATAGCGCGTGGCCGCGTGCTGATAGCAGGCTCTAGCGCGGTGCTGCTGGCATTCATGCTGTCGTTTCTCGCGCTGCCCGCCCACTATCTGCTGGTGGTCATACCGCTCCTCGCCTGCGTCCGACTCCCCTCGCGCCGAAGCACCGTGGCGCTGTTCGCGGCAACCGCCGCTGTTGCGGTGCTCGGCCAGTTCATGACGATCATCTGGCCATCACTGCGCGACCTGCAACCGTGGGCCGTGGCGATTCTCACCGGGCGTAATCTGGCCTGGCTGGCAATCTTTGGCGTGCTGGCTGTGGCGATGATTCGCTGGCCGGTCGTTGTTGAGCCTGCCCCCGCCGTGGAAGCATCCCCGCAGCGGCGCACGCGCAGAGCGGCGTTTACGGCGGGGCGCCGTGGGCTGGCGGTCCGGTGGCGGCGACGGTGGCAGCATGCGCCGCCCTTGCCAGGCTTCACGCCGCGTGGTGAAGATGTCTTTGCCCACACCCTTGCCGATGTCTCCCCGCTGCGCATCATCCTGATCTGCGGGCTGGTCTCGACGCTGGTCTATATCTGTCTGGTGGCCGCCTTCCCACTGACGCTCTGGTGGAGTCACCCGCATGCCAGCGATAACCCCAATGTCATCAACGATATGGGGCGCATCACCGGCTATAGCGCCTTCGCGGCATTTGGATTCGTCCTGGCGATTGTCCTGCTGTTCGGATCGCAATTCTTTGCCCTGATCGCCGCTAGCCGGGTGAAACAGTTGGCGGGTGGGGAGCGTCTCGATCGGTGGGTGCGCTGGAGTGTCATTGGGTTCCCGCTTATCTTCGCCCTCATCATGATCTGGATGCAGCCGGTCACCACGACCGACCTGTATGGCTATGTCGCCCGTGGCTACCTCCAGGTCCACTTTCACGCCAACCCTATGGTGACGAAGGCCTCGCTGCTGCCGGGAGGGCTAAGTGTCGACCGGCCAGAGGCGCCCTATGGCCCGGTCTGGCTACTGATTACGGCATTGGTGGCGCTGGTTTCTGGCGAGAATCTCTTCCTGAACATGCTCATCTTCAAGGTGATCGCCGCGGCCTCGGCGGTTGCCGCCTTCATCCTGGTCGACTGGCTGGCGCGCCGTCTCTATCCAGCGCGTCGGCTGCGCATTCTAGTTCTCTTTGGCTGGAGTCCCCTGCTGCTCTTCGAGACGATTGGCAACGGCCACAACGACATTGTGATGATGGTCTGCGTGCTCGGCGCGTTTCTCTGCATGCTCCACGGGCGTGCGCGGACAGCGTTCATGCTGCTGGTGCTTGGCGCGCTGGTTAAGTATGTCTCCGCTATCTTCGTGCCGCTCTGGCTGGTCTATGAGCTGCGGCATCTGGCAGCGAAGCGGAACACCGGGCCAGCTGCCCTCGATGGGGATGGCGAGGAGGCGCATAGAGGTGAGGGCAGCGTTTTCGCGCGCGCGACCCGGGCGACCATTCAGGCGGTCGGCGAGATCGACAAGGGCGCGGCGTTCCGTCTGCTGGCGAGCGTCACGGTCATCGGGCTGGTCATGGTCGTCGCCTTCTACGCTCCCTACTGGGATGGATTCGCCACCTTCACGGGACTTGGCCAGCAACTGCGCCCGCTTTACTATAATGGGTCCATTGTTGGCATTATCGCCGCTCCGCTCCAGATCTTTGTGCCGTCGAGCCAGTGGCCAGCGCTCGATAAGACCGTACGCCTGGTATTTTACTCGCTCTTTGGCCTCTATGCCTTCTTCCAGATACGGCGGCTCTGGTCCTTGCGCGACCAGAGCGATCTGCGAGATGTCATAACCGCCAGCGCGAAACTCACGTTCGCGGCGTTGGTACTCATCACGTTCTGGTTCCAACCTTGGTATGTTATCTGGCTGCTTCCACTGGCGCCCCTCGCCATCGAGTCGTTCGTTCGCAGGCAGGGCATCATGCTGGCGTTGGGCGCTCTCCTGACCTACGCGGTGAGCAATTTCCTGCTGATTGGCGAGTCGGATGCCAGCCGCGACTTCTTTGTGCAATTCTTCGAGATTCTGGTCACCTTCGCGCCGCTGCTCCTTCTGCGCGCCGCGCCCTATGAACAGGGGTGGTTCAGCAGGGTGCGACGGTACATCGGAGCGCTGGGAGAGGGGTTGTCCCAGCACACAGTCTTCTGGGAACGCGCAATGTTGATTCTGGTGCTGATCGTCGCCGCGATGCTTCGGCTGCTACGGCTGGGTAATCTGCTGGCGCCGCTGCCAACAGGAAGCGCGGAAATCAGCACCCTCAAGGAGATTAGTAGCGATCTCAAGCTAGTGCTCACCGATCCCCAGGGGCTCCATGGGCCTTTTGTGGCCATCCAGAAAGCGCTCGTCTATGTGTTCGGGCCGACGCCGCTGGCAGCGCTCCTGCCATCCGCGGTAATTGGCACGCTGACGGTCTATGTCATCTATCTGCTCGCGCGCGAAATCTTGCGCCAGGGACAATGGAAGGGCGCCTCGACTATTGCGCTGCTCTCGGCGTTGCTGGCGGCCACCAGCCGCTGGCATGTCTCGCTGAGCCGGTCCGGGATGGAGGTGATCCTCCTGCCGCTGCTCATGTGTACCGCGACGCTCTGGCTGCTGATGGCGCTGCGCCTGAGCGGCAAAGTCGCCGCCGCGATCAAGCCGGGCGGGCCAGTGGATGCTCAAATCATACGTATGCGACGACGCGCGCTGCTACTCTATGCGGGCTGTGGCATCTGCACCGGCCTGGCGTGCGATCTGGCGCCCGGCCTCTGGCTGCTACCGATGCTGGTGCTCACATTCCTGGTGGTGTGGCGGCTGCGCCATCCTCACCTCTTCAAATACTGGCGACAGCAGCTCGCGGTGTTGGTAGGCATCGCCCTCGTCTCGGGGTTGCCGACGATTGGCTACTTCCTCAGCTTGCGCTATGGATTGCCTCCTGGCAGCCCGCTCCTCGCACGCAGCAGCGTTCAAGCGACACCTGGCCCTGGTATCCTAACGCTCGATTTCTGGGGACAGGTGCTCCACAACGTGGGCGACGTGCTGCGGCTGCTCATCTCACAAGACTACACATCCGGGTATCCAGCGGTTGGCTCATCGCCGATTATACCCGTGTTGCTCACGCCGATCTTCATCATAGGCCTGGTTATCCTGCTGGTGCGCTGGAAGAATCCGACTGCTATGGCGCTCCTGTTGTTGACGGCGCTGCCGCTGGTCGCCAGTATCGCCATCGGCGCGTCGACGGGCGTCATCGAGGCGGCAAGCGTCCTGCCCGCCACCTGCATTATCCCGGCGCTGGCGCTCTACGAAATCTTCACGTTCCTGGGCCACCTGCCGATTGTGCTTGATCGCATGAATGGCGTGCGGGTATTTACAACGCCGGAACAGATTGGCCGGGTGCTGCTGCTGCTTTTCCTGGTGGTCAGCACCATCCGCACGTTCTTCTGGTATTTCGAGTCAACGCTTCCCTCACGAGCAGGCTCCCAGCAGACTCCTTCGTGGACCGCACCGAAAGATAGTGTTGCTCAGGTTACACTCTATGGAGACCAACGTATCGTCGCTCGCCCACCTGGCGGCCCAGTATGGACGATTATGCAGGTCTGATCGTTCCCTTGACGCGCACCTAGCCGTATGATACTTTCGCGATGCCGTGCGGGCGGTGTTTACTCATGCTGTATGACGGCTGACGTGTTGAGGTTGACTTTCGACTGTATAGCGTAACAAGGAGCATTTCTACATGGTTGAACCATCCTCGAAGCAGTCGGCTGCGGACCAGAAGCGCGCGCGGGA
>JAICKD010000405.1 GCA_025928125.1 Ktedonobacterales bacterium | reverse complement strand
GTTAGGGGGAGAGGGCAGCGCCCTACCTACTTCATAGCGCTGATGCGCGCCTTGAGCGCGTTGTGCTCCTCGGTCATCGCGGCGGGCAGGTGGTCGCCGAACTGCTGGAAGAACTCGCCCTGGCTGGCCCACTCGTGCTCCCAGTCATGCTTGTCGAGGGCGAATAACCGCTCGACCGTCTCTGGCGAGAGACCGAGGCCATCCAGGTCAATCGCGTCGGCGGTCGGAATATAGCCAATCGCCGACTCGCGCGCTTCGGCGCTCCCGCGAATCCGTCCCAGCATCCACATCAGCACGCGTATGTTCTGGCCGAAGCCGGGCCAGAGGAACTTGCCGTCGGCATCCTTGCGGAACCAGTTGACGTGGAAGATCGCCGGTGGATTGGTCAGCTTCTTGCCCATGTCGAGCCAGTGACCGAAGTAGTCGCCCATGTTGTAGCCGCAGAACGGCAGCATCGCCATTGGGTCGCGCCGGGTGACACCCACCGCACCAGTCGCGGCGGCCGTCGTCTCCGACCCCATGCCCGCGCCGACGAAGACGCCATGCTGCCAGTTGAACGCCTGATAGACCAGCGGCGCAACCCGCGCGCGTCGTCCGCCGAAGATAAAGGCGTCTATCGGTACACCCTGGGGATCTTCGCGATGCGGCGAGATCGAGGGACACTGGCTGGCTGGCGAGGTGAAGCGCGAGTTCGGATGGGCGGCATGTCCTTTGCCCGGCTCGAACGTTCTGCCGAGCCAGTCAATCGTGCCAGCGGGCGGCGTCTTCTGCTTCGGATCGATACCTTCCCACCAGGGCAGCCCGTCTGGCGTCCGCGCGACATTGGTGAAGATCGAGTTGCGCGAGAGCGAGGCTATCGCATTGGGGTTGGTCTCGACATTGGTGCCGGGCGCGACGCCGAAGAAGCCGTTCTCAGGGTTGACGGCCCAGAGGCGGCCATCCTCGCCGATGCGCATCCACGCGATGTCGTCGCCGATGGTCCATACCTTCCAGCCCTGGTCGGCAAGCGGCGAGACGAGCATCGCCAGATTGGTCTTGCCGCAGGCGCTCGGGAACGCGCCAGCCATGTAGGTGATGTTGCCATCGGGGTCCTGCAAGCCGAGGATGAGCATATGTTCGGCCAGCCAGCCGTTCTTCCAGCCCATCCAGCTGGCCAGCCGGAGCGAGAGGCATTTCTTGCCGAGCAGCGCATTGCCGCCATAACCGGAGCCGATGCTCCAGATCAATTGCTCTTCGGGGAAGTGCAAGATGAAGCGGCGCTTGGGATCAAGATCGCCGATGGAATGCAGGCCAGGCACGAATTCGCCGCCGTTGGCCCTCAGCGCGTCCATCGCCACGGCGCCCATACGCGTCATGATGCGCATGTTGGCGACGACGTACGGGCTGTCGGTCACCTCGATGCCCACCTTGGCGTGGGGCGAGCCGGGAACGCCCATCAGGTACGGGATGACATACATCGTCCGGCCCTGCATGCAGCCGTCAAAGAGCTTGCCAACACGCTCTTTCGCCTCGGTGGGATCCATCCAGTTGTTATTGGGTCCGGCGTCCTCGCGGCGCGTGGTGCAGATATAGGTCAGCCCTTCGGTGCGGGCGACATCATTGGGGTTGCTACGATGCAGATATGAGTTGGGATAGGCTTTCTCATTTATTGAGATGAACGAGCCATCACGCAACATCTGCGCGGTCAGTTCTTCGTATTCGCGCTCAGAGCCATCACACCAGACAACACGGTCTGGCTGGGTGCGTCGCGCCGCGTCTTCAACCCACGCTTCAAGCGCCGTTAGCACTGGCATAGAGAATAATCACTCCTTCGTCATTGAGAGATGCGCCGCAAGGCTACATCGCCCCACGCGCATGGTCACTATGGTTACATGGTCATTCGGTCATCTTGCGTGATGTGCTCTGGGGATGTCCGCAGGATGCATGAATCTTGTCTATCATTCAGCCTACCATTACTTCGCCAAAATTCGCAAGCAGAAGGATAAAGCATGCTAGCGCCTGCGCGGCATTTTACGGCGCTGGTAAGGCAGAAGATGCGCTAGGAGCGGGGGGAAGAGAGAAACATGCGCTCACCCGCCGGGAGGGAGCCTGCGGATGAGCGCGGAGACGGCAACACTCGCCGACCTGTGGTGTGGCAGTCGGGAGCATCCATCACCGCCCCATTGGGACAGGCAAGTGGCTACTTGCCAATCATTACCGCTTCGTAGCAATTGTCATGCCAACATCACAGCTCGCTCAACTTGCCCGCGCGCCGGGAGAGACGGCAATGATGTTGGGAGGATGCGCTCCCATCTGCTATGCTTAGAAAAGCCGTCATTTGAGCGGTATGACCCCAGCGTGATGGGTATGCAGACGCCCGAATAGCACGGCGTTAGCATAGCAGCAGCGTGGCATAGGAGGCCAAATGGAAGATGCGCTCTACCGGGTCGTGCGGGATCTGGTTGCCGACCTGGAACCCCGATTCCCCTATGCGGCTGCCCTCCTGAGCGGCCAGTCTGGCGTGCAAATCACCGATACCGGCCAGGAACAGCGCGCAAATGAAGTTCCTCCCACACAGGGTATCGTCTTCACCGTCTATGATGGCCTCGGCTTCGTCGAGTACGCCACCAGCACGCTGGTCCCCGACGCGCTTGCCCGTGAGGTGCGCGCCTGGGCGGCAACGCTACGCCCGCGGTCCGGCGGCCCGGTGATGAGCGGCGCGGGCTATGCGACTATCGCTGGCCATGACTGGCGGCGCTTCCAGACCGAGAGCGAGCGCGATCCCGCGACCGTCCCACTGAGCGAGAAGCTGGCGCTGGTGCGTGACCTCGGCGCGCGTGGCCGGGCGCTGGACCAGCGGGTGGTGCAGGCGCAGGTGCAGTACGCCGATACCAACGAGCAGCGCGTCTACATCGGTCGCGGACGGCAGATGGAGCAGCATGTGACGCGGATGCGCCTGCTGGTGGTGATTGCCGTCTCCGACGGCCAGCAGATGCGCTATCACTTCGCGATCCGTGGCGGCACGGGCGGCTACGAGGTCGCCGACATCCCGCCCGAGGAACTGGCGCGGACGGCGGAGATTGCCCTGCGGCTGCTGGACGCCGAGAAGATCGCGCCGGGCGAGTATGACGTTATCAGCGATCCCAGCGTCTCCGGTGTCATCGCGCATGAATGCTTCGGCCACGGTGTCGAGCTTGACCTCTTCCCCAAGGGCCGGGCGCTCGCGGCGCGATATCTCGACCGCCAGGTGGCCGCGCCCAGCGTGCAGATGTTCGACGATCCGAGCGTCGCGGGCGGCTACGGCTCCTATTTCTTCGACGACGAGGGCGAACTGGCGCGGCCAACGCAGATTCTGCGCGATGGGGTGCTCGTCCGGCCGATCAGCGATTTCTCCTCGGCCACCTTCGCGCCGGGCATCCACACAGCCAATGGCCGTCGCCAGGACTACACGCGCAAGGCCTACGCCCGCATGAGCAACACTTTTTTTGCCCCAGGCGCGAGCGATCCGGAGGAGATGATCGCGGGCGTCGAGCGTGGCATCTACCTGCGGATGGCGGAGAGCGGGATGGAAGATCCCGCTGGCTGGGGCATCCAGGTGACGGCGCACTACGGCGAGGAAATCGTCAACGGCGCGCTCACCGGCAAGCTCTTCGCGCCCGTGGGTATCACCGGCTATGTGCCTGACCTGCTGCAGAGCATCTCGGCCAACGGCAGCGACTTCGAGCTATCCCCCGGCACCTGCGGCAAGGGGCATAAGGAATACGTGCCGGTGGCGTCCGGTGGCCCTCACCTGCGCATGAAAGCACGGTTGGGGTGAATGATGGTGATAGAGGCATACGCACTGGCGCATCGAGCCGCCTAACGTGTGCGTCTGCGCGAGCGTGCGAAGGCGAGTGAGGTCTCGCGTCCTCATCTCCTCGGCATTTTAGTTCCGCCTTCCTTTTCCTCTGGGAGAATATCCTTGGAGGAGGCATCCGAAAGGAAGGAGACGCTAGACACGATGAAGCTCTACCTGGTAGATGGGACCTACGAGCTGTTTCGCAACCACTTCGGCGCGCCGCCGCGCACGGCGCCGGATGGCCGCGAGGTCGGCGCAACGCTGGGCCTCTTACGCAGCCTGCTGATGCTGGTGACCACGCCGGGCATCACCCATGTGGCCTGCGCG
>JAICKD010000761.1 GCA_025928125.1 Ktedonobacterales bacterium | reverse complement strand
GGAGCAGATAGCCGACGATCTCATCCGGGTCTTCGGTTTCGAGCGCCACCGCGTTCTCGAACGAGACGGCGTAGTCCTCACCGGTTGAGCCGGTAAAGGCGATGCCCCGGGCAGCCATCACCTCCAGCCCCACCAGCCCGAACGGCTCGTGGCCGCTGTTGGCTAGCACCGCATCGCTGGCGGCATAGCACATCCGCACGAACTCCTCCGGCACGAAGAAGCGCAGATTGTAGATGTCGGCCTCGCCCGCATCGCGCAGCAGCTTGATGCATTCCTCCGGCGTCGGCTTCCGCGCCTCGATGTCGCGCACCGTCAGGCCCAGGTAGCGCGCCCGGCCCAGCACATCGCCCCCGTGAGGCTCGATGCCGCCGCGAATCACCATCGAGAGCGGATGGCCGCTGTACTTCAGCCGCGCCGCCGCCTCAATGGCCATCAGCCAGCGCTTGTCGGGGTCGAAGCGCCCGATCTTGAAGAGGAAGAGCCGGTCGGGGTTGCCGCGTTGCGCTGCCTCACGCAACGCGCGCACCGAGCGAGGGGTGACAGCGTTGAGGAAGCGCTGGGGAATGCCGTTCGGAATCGTGAGCGCGTTGACGCCATGCTCCCACAGGCGGTGCTTCATGTAGCGGCTGACGGTGGTGATGGAGGTGGTGAAATTCAGCGTACCCCAGTTGATGCGATGCAGCGACATCAGGCTATTGCAGTTCCACATCAGGATGCAGCGGTGGCGGACATTGTGCCAGTGCAGCATATCGGAGGTGCGGATCATCGTCTCGGCGGTGTGCCAGTCCTCGCCAATGATGACCACAATCTTCCCCTGCGCTACGGCGGGCCGGACGATCTCGTCATAGACGAAATAGGGGACCGACTCGTTGTAGTCGTAGAGCTTATGCTCCTCGCCGTCATAGACGCCATTGGGATAGTGCTGGCTGATCCACTGGCCCCAGCGTCGCAGATGTAGCCGCCCATTCACCAGATCTTCCGCCGCGGGCTTGTTGGGGTCGCCGACAAAGATCAGGTGCGTCTCGTAGCCTAAGTGCGCCAGCGATTCGGTGAACTCGGTGACGCGCGTGCCGAGTCCCCCCGCCATCGAGTAGATATCCGGCCCCTCGAAACAGAGCGAGACAAAGATCGTGTTCTCCGGCGAGATACCGCCGCCCCGCGCGATGACGCCAGGGGTCGCGAGTTCAACGGTGGCCTCACGCGCGCTGGTCGTCGCGGAGTCGATCACTTCTTCAGGCAATATCGGCTGCTGCGGCGCGTCACCCTGCGGTGTCCTCCCATTGGCCGGAGCGCTGGCTGGCGGACGTTGGGTGCGTGGGCGCGCGCGTCGCACGGTGTCTGTGCGCTGTTCGGATGGCGTCTTCGATGTTGATGCCTGTTTTACCTGGTCCTGCTCTGCCATTGTGCGCGTCTTTCTAGTGTTCGCCGACAGTGCATTATCTGCTATGCGTCAAGTATGTCATGTGGGGCGAATTGGATTCCTGCCAGTTGTGGCGATGTGTGGCGGCGCCTGCGGGCCTGCCCCTTAGACGGCCCGCGTTCCGCCGCAGTAACAGATGAGCAAAATCCGGCGCCCTGGAATCGCCAGGAAGGGTGGTTACAGATACGTCGTCAGCCAGCGCAGGATTCGCTCGTCCATGTCGCGCACGTGCTCGCGCTCGGCGGGTCCGTGACCCTCGCGCGGATAGAGCACCAGCTCTGTCGGAATCTGCCGTTCGAGCAGCGCCCGATGGAACGCATACGCCTGGTTGACGGGTACGCACGGGTCCTGCTCGCCATGCAGAATGAGCGTGGGTGTCGTGATCTCGTCCGCGAAGGTGAGCGCCGAATGGGCGCGATAGACCTCTGGCTGCTTGAGCGGGTCAGCGGCAAGGATGCGCATATCCCAGTCGGGGATGTTGGTCTGCGCGTGGAAGCTGTGGTAATCGCAGACGCCCGCGCCCATCATCGCCGCCTTGAAGCGCCGCGACTGGCTGATGGCCCACGCCGTCATGAAGCCGCCGTAGCTCCAGCCGAAGATGCCGGTGCGGTCGCCGTCGGCCCAACCCTGCGCGACGACGTAGTCCACGCCGCGCATCAGGTCTTCGTAGTCTTTGCCGCCGGGATCGCCGAGGACGGCGTCGGCGAAGGCCACGCCACGCCCGATGCT
>JAICKD010000680.1 GCA_025928125.1 Ktedonobacterales bacterium | reverse complement strand
TGGGGCCAGAGGCGGAGCCGAAGTTGACCAGCCGCCCCTCATAGCCGAGCGCGCGCGCCGCCGCCTCCGCTGGCAGCCCCCAGACCGGATCGATCACGAGATGTAAGGGGCCGTCGCAGACCGCCATGATACGGCGGTGGATGTCGTCCACGTCGTCGCCAGTCAGATCGACGGTGGCATCGGCGCCACGGGTGAGCGCGCGCTCAAGCGCTGCCTGGTCGCGTGAGGCGGCGATGACACGACCCGCGCCCAGCAGCCGGGCCGCCTGCACCGCCACCTGACCGACCGCGCCACTTGCCCCGAGCACGAGCACCTGCTCGCCCGGTTGCAGCTTGCCGCGCCAGGTCAGCGACATCCAGGCGGCGATGGCGGAGAGGCCGAGCGCCGCCACCAGGTCATCGTCGACGCCATCGGGGAGTGTGAGCAGCGCCGTCTCCTCGACAACGCAGTAGGTCGCCATGCTGCCGTCGCCCGGCTTCATCCCGGCGTCACAGGAGAACCATACCCGCTGGCCTGGCGCGAACGCCTCGGCCTCCATGACCGTGCCGACGCCCTGCACGCCGGGAATGTAGGGGAGCTGTGGCGGCCCAAAATACGAGCGGCCCGTGGCGCAGAGCAGATCGAGCGGGCTGATGGGCGCCGCCGTGACGCGCACCAGCGCCTGCCCGACTCCCCGGCTTGGGACGGGACGCCGCCGATGCTCGGGAGGGACGGCATGCTGATGAATGACTGCCGCGGCCATCTCGGAATCCAGCATACTGTCCCCTCCTTCAGCATTGCGGCGCAACACGCGCCCTCAGTTCTGCTCCCCAGCTGGAGCGTCTACCTTCCGGGAATAGGTGTATGGGTTCTCGATGATAACCACCTCGGGCTTTTCGGGATACATCGTCTCGTTCCAGGCTTTCTCGCCAATCTGCGAGTAGGCGTACTCGACGGTCGCCGCCACGGCCTGCTTTGCCCGCGCCAGATCGACGCCGCGCAGGCGATGGTCGAACTTGACGACGTTGCCGTCCACCATCACTGTATGCACGTCGCCGCGTCCTGCCTGGAAGACGACATGCCCGTAGGGGTGGATAATCGGGAACATCGCGGGCGAGGCGTCGTTCTTGATGAGAACGAGGTCGGCCTTCTTGCCCGGGGTGATGCTGCCGATGAGGTCGCTCATGCCCAGCGCCGCCGCGCCGCCCATCGTCGCCCAGTTGACGACATGCTCGGCGCGCAGATAGTTGTGGGTGATGGTCTCGTTCGTTTTATGCGCCTCCAGATGGGTGCGCGCGCGGTCGGCGTCGAGGGTCGCGCGCATGGCCGAGAAGAGGTCGCCGCTCCACCAGACGCTCGTATCCATCGAGAGCGAGACGGGGATGTTATGCTTCCGCAGCTCCCAGGTCGTCGGATATCCCTGCCCGCAGCTATCCTCGCTCTCAGCCGAGACGGATGTGTGCGCGCCCGAGGCGGCAATCCGCTGGTACGAATCTTCGGAGAGCGTGGAGGCGTGGACGCAGATGGTGGATGGCGTCAGGAAGCCGTTGTCAGACATCTGCTGGATGCCGACATCGTTCGTCGCGCCCCAGACGCCCGCGTGGGTCGTCACGGGGAGGTTGAAGTCGCGCGCCGCCTCGAACGCGCCCCGCTCTGGGAACGCGGGATCGCCGGTCACGTCGAAGGCGATCTGCATGCGCAGCATATCGCCCTTGCCGTCGATGCGCCGCTTGATGAAATCGGCGAATTGGGGCGTGCGCGTCCACTCCCACGCGCCTTGCTGGATGTTGCCATAGGCGAGGACGAAGCGACCGGGGACTGATTCGAGCGCGTCGACAGCGGCGTCCGCGTGCTGCGTGGTCTGCAGGCCGTGCGACCAGTCAACGGTGGTTGTGACACCCGCATCGATGGCCTCGATGGCGGAGAGCAGATTGCCCGCGTAGATATCTTCAGGGCGGAAGATCTTGCCGAAGCTGAGGTAGTAGAAGACGAAATAGTTGGTCAGCGTCCAGTCCGCGCCGAAGCCGCGCAGCGCCGTCTGCCACATATGGCGGTGCGTATCGACCATGCCGGGCATCAGGATGCCGCCAGAGGCGTCGATCTCGACCGTGCCGTCGGGGACGGCCAGCTGCTTGCCCACGGCGGCGATCCGCTTATCGACGACGAGGACATCGCCATTGGTCAGGACGCCAAGGGAAGGATCACTGGTCAGGACGGTGGCGTTACGAAAGACTACAGGACGGCCAGCGGTGAAATCGTCGGCGCTCGGGGCAGGGTTCTGGCTCATTTGGCTCATGCTGCTCACCTCGTTGTTCCTGGCGCGCAGGATGCGAGGCGGCGGCAATGCCTGACCTTCAGCGCCGACTGCGGGGGCCGGTGGCCTGGCTGCTCTGCCAGCGTCCTGTTCGCCAAATTGCCCATCCACATCGAAACGGAGAGCCGTGTTGTCCGCATAGCGGACACTCGTCCGCTAGAATGCTACACGACGGCTGGGATGGTGTCAAGGGGCAGCCCCCTCCCCCGGCCCCTCCCCCTTGCGAGGGAGAGGGGGGACCAGAACCAGAACCAATCCGTCGCCAGTCGCCGCATTGGTCGCCTTG
>JAICKD010000582.1 GCA_025928125.1 Ktedonobacterales bacterium | reverse complement strand
TAAAAGGTGTGGCTGTGGCTGGGATCGCCAGCGACGGCAACCACGCGCCCCCCACGATAGGGGCCGACACTGCGCCACTCCAGCGACGTGAGGAGGCCGGGAGCGATGGTGCGCTCATTGTCCGAATTTTGCCGAGAGCCGTTTGACTGTGAGGCCGATGACATAGAACCGTTTTCCCTTTCTAATGCCAGTCATGCGTCTGTCATGCGCCCGTTATGGCGTGAAGCGTTGCGCGGTCAGCCGGTGGGGAATGCGCGAGTCAATCCGTTGCTCGTGCGTGATATGCATCTAACCTACATATTACTTGTAGCATACACTTACTGTAGTCCATAAAGTGTGTAGAATGTCTCAGGTCGCCCAGGTGGCCCAGGGAGAATCGGCGCCGGGCGATGCCCGACAGCAGAGAAAGGCCCTGAACATCATGGAAAGCACGGATATGACGTATGACGACCTCCGCACACAGATGATCGCGGCGGCGCGCCTCTTGTTTGCCACAGATGTCATGTCGCACAGCGGCCACGCGAACATGAGTGTCCGCCTGCCTGAGCCAGATCGCCTGCTGATGACCGCACGCGGGCAGGTCAGGGACCTCGCCGCCGAGCAACTTGCGGTCGTCACCTTGACGGGTGAGGTGGTTGAAGGGGACGTCGATGCCACCAATCGCGAGATCATCGCGATGCACGCCGCCGTGTATCGCGAGCGCCCCGAGGCGCGGGCGGTCATCCATACGCATTCGCCCCATGTGACGAGCTTCGCGCTGGCCCATCAACCGCTGCCCTGTCGCTATGAGGCGCTGCTGCGCTTTGGCATCGCCGAGGATATTCCCGTGGCAGCGTGGGGGCCGCGTGGCTCGGAGGAGTCCATCCGCGCCATTCGCGAGACGCTGCAAGCCCATCCCGGTGTCCCGGCGGTGCTGCTGGCTAATCACGGCTTGCTGGCATTCGGCACGGAGATTGGCGCAGCCGCCCAGTTGATCGTCGCCATGGAAGAAGCGGCCGAGATGACCCTGGGCGCCATGGCGGTAGGAGGCCCGCAGCCTTTTCCTGAAGGCGCGCTAGAGCAGGTGCACGCGCACATCGCGCGGTTCGCATAATACCGGCATCGATCACTGTGGCGCGTTTTCCCTGCGGACAGCGCTTTGCTGGTCGCGCTGGAGCGGCGCTTTCTGTGATCGAGCGAACCAGGGGAAGAATGGCGAGACCACCCGGCGCTGGTACGCCACATACTCGGGGTGTCCGGCGATCAGGTGGCGTTCCATCAGCGGGATACTGACCCCCAGGAAAAGTCCCAGGATCAGCAGCGGCCCAATGATCACGAGGCGGAACTCTGGATATGCCAGCGGCACGAAGAGGTAGAGTCCCCACCAGAACAACACCTCGCCGAAGTAGTTGGGGTGGCGCGAGACCGACCACAATCCTCGCGGCATGGCATCGGCGTCACGTTTCGCCGACAGGCTGCGGCGAAAGCGGCGCATCTGCCAATCAGCCGTCGCCTCGATAACGATAGCTGTGAGCGTCACGAGCGCGGCCACCACATCCAGCCAGGTGATCCGCGTATTCCGGTCACTCAGGGTTGGCCATAGCGCCAGGCAGCCCCCAAATACCAGGATGGTCGGGAATAGATGAATCCCCAGAAAGCTGGCGGGCCAATAGAATCGGCCCACCTGTCGCTTGATATCGCGATAGCGCCAGTCCTCATGCTCCAGGCCGCGCCACTGGTATGCCCAATTTGCGGTCAGCCGGAGCGCCCACAGGCAGAGCAGCGCGAAGATGAGAACATGCCGGAGATTGGCGAGGCCGTTAGAGCTGGGCTGCAGCAGCCAGAAGATCGCAATGGCCACAGGCGCCACGCTCCAATACGGATCGTACATGCTGGAATTGCGGACCACGACGCTGAAAAGGAAGACCACAATGGTCGCAGCGATATCCGCCGCGCCCACGACGATGATCGGCGACTGGTCGCGCAGCAGGATACCAGTGACGACAGCGATCACGCCCGCCGTCGCATACGCCAGGAGGACGAACAGAAACGCTCTCACCATCTCGCTGCCTCCACTCTCTGCGCCCACTCGCACCGCCTGTCCCACCGTGCCAACGTGTGACCAGCATAAATCATCCGTCCTCCAAAACCTTCCGATTTATTTTACAGGGTAACTGGAGTCGTTATGGTCGCGCGCCTCCTTCTCCTCACTCGGCAGGGGCGTCTCACTCTGTGAGCGCGACCACCTGGTCCGCGCAGTTGAGCCGGTGGCGCTGGGAGGCAGGATGCTGGGACGATAGGGGCCGAAGCGCGGGCATGCCAGCGGCGGGCGGAGCGACGCGAGCGGAACGCGCCAGACATGCTGATAGCCGGGGGCAAGACGGTGGCCGGTCTCCCAGTCGCCGATCCACTGAGGCGGGACGTAGACCAGCGTCTCACCGGATTCGAGAGGCGGCCAGGTCGGCGGCAGCGGCCAGGCGTCGTCGGTCAGGATGCCGACGAGAACGTCTTCGGATGGGAGGGAGCCGCCAGCGTCGTGTCCCAGCCAGCGCCGGTAATCTGTGATGATGCTCATGCTCAATGGCGTCTCCAGGGTCCGTGCTATCCTTCGTGCTATTCAGAGTGGACTCTGCGCTCCCGGCTCTGCTCTCATACCATTCTCTCTGCCGCAGCGAAAAGTGACGCTTTGCGCTGGCTGAGGACGTTGCCAAACCGGGAGGGCGAAGGACGTTGCGTTTTCCTCGGCGCCAGCAAACTTACGTCGTCTCCTCGTGCGGCGGCGCACCTGCATCTGTGACGGCCTCCTGCTCCACATCCGCATCCGGATCGCGCAGCCACGGGGTATGGGTGACGCCTACCAGGATCCCTTCGGGAGCGAGCAACCGCGTCACGGTCTGGCCCCACGGCTCCCTGCGCGCCGCGACGAGTAGGGTATATCCCTTGGCGCGCAGTTCCACCGTCGCGGCATCCAGATCGTCCACGTCGAACTCGATCCAGACTTGCGGGATAGGGAGACGCTCGGGCCACTCTGGGACGCCGAAGC
>JAICKD010000433.1 GCA_025928125.1 Ktedonobacterales bacterium | reverse complement strand
CCGCTGAGCCGACGATGGCGCCGACCTCTTGCAACGTCTCGAAGTCGAAGGGGGTGTTGAGCTGCGTCAGTGGCAGCGCGCCGCCCTCCATGCCGCCGACCACCACGCAGCGCGTCGTCGCCTCGCTGACATCCGCATTCGCCGCGTGCAGCGCCTGTGCCAGGGTCGCGCCGAAGGGCAATTCGATCAGCTTGCCCTCAGTCACGCCGGGCGTCAACACCGTCACCAGCTTTGCGCCGCTCGTCGCCTGCGAGCCGGTCGCCTTGAAGGCCTGCGCTCCACGCGCGAGAATCGTTGGCAGATTCGCCAGCGTCTCAGCGTTCTGCGACAGCGTCGGCTGCGCGTAGAGGCCAGCCTCGGTGGGGTAGGGCGGGCGCTGCTGCGCCTTCAGCGGGCGCCCCTTGATGATCTCGATCATCGAGGACTCTTCGCCGCCCATGAAGCCGCGCTCGACGCCCACAGCGGTGATCGCCAGCGAGAAGCGCGAGCCGAAGATGTTGCGCCCCAGCGCGCCCTGATCCAACGCCTCGCGCAGCGCGGCTTGCACGGTCTCGGCGGCCTGTGTGCGCGTGCTGCGCACGTAGAGGAAGGCTTCGGTCGCGCCAACCGCATAGGCGGCCAGGGCGATGCCCTCCAGCACGGCGTGTGGGTTGCGCTCCAGCAGCGCCTGAGCCGCCAGCGAGCGGGTGTCGGCGTCGTAGGCGTTACAGACGACGTAGCGCTGGCCGTCCTGCGCGCCCGCCACCAGCGCCATCTTGCTGGCAGTGGCGACACCGGAGCCGCCCCGCCCGCGCAGCCCCGCCGCGCTGACCTCGGCGATGACCTCGCCGGGCGACATCTGGCCGAGCGCCTTGCGCAGCGCCTGATAGCCGCCCTGCTGGGCATAGGCCGCGTAGCTGGTGAGCGCCGCTTTGCCGTCGGCGACCAGGAGGCTCGTGGATGTGTCAGGCACGTTGCGCTCTCCTGTGATTGATGTTGGCATACTTGCCGCGAGTCGAAGGCGAGGGACCGCGCTCGACCTGATCGTCGCGCAGCACGCCCGGCGCGACCGGCTGGGCGGGGGCGAAGCGCTGGCTCGCCGTGATGATGCCGAAGAGGTCGCTGATGTCCACGCCGCGCCGCTCGACCACACGCCAGGCCACCTGCAAGGGCATACCACCGTAGGCCGCCATCAGCTCGTCGAGCGTCTGGGTCAGGTTCCAGGCGTCGAGCGAGGCGTGATCAAGAATCGCCTCGGCCTGCGCCAGATCAACGGGCGCCTCCAGCGTCGTCGTCACAGGCGTGAGCGTTGGTGGCGAGAAGGGGCGATTCGGGTAGCTCACCGCATACTCAGACATGCGCGGCGTGTAGTAGCCCGCGATGGAGGTCGGCGAGAAATACGGACGGCGGCGGAAGCGATAGGTCGGGCGCGCGTCAATCGTGATGGCGCGCGGCGGGCAGACCTTCTCACAGAGCAGGCACGCCTCGCACTTGAGGTTGAACGGCGTGTCCTGATCGGCTTCCTGAATCAGCTGGATCAGGCCACGGCTGCGCTCCGGCAGCACGCGCTTCTCATAGGGATAGAGGCGCGTCACCTTCGGGCGGGTGACATGGCTCAGGGTCAGCCCCAGCCCTTGAAGAATACCGCGCATCGGCTACTCCTCACCCTTGATCTTCAGTCCCTGCTTCTCGATCTTCTCGCGCAGCTTCAGCAGCCCCTCGATCAGCGCCTCCGGGCGCGGCGGGCAGCCGGGAACGTAGACATCCACCGGCACGATGGTATCCACGCCCTGCACGGTGTAGTAGCTATCGTAGAACTCGCCGCCCGATGTGGCGCACTGGCCCATCGAGATGACCCACTTCGGGTCGGCCATCTGCTCCCACAGGCGTACCAGGCGCGGCCCCATCTTGGTCGAGACGGTGCCAGCTACGATCATCAGGTCGGCCTGACGCGGGCTGGATCGGAAGACCTCGGAGCCGAAACGCGCCATGTCGTAGTGTGACTGACCGGCGGCCATCATCTCAATGGCGCAACAGGCCAGCCCATAGCCCAGCGGCCAGATGGAGCGGCTACGCGCGTAGTTCTGCGCCCACTTGAGCATATCGGCGAGGCTCGTCAGCGCGACGGGCGCCTCCTGCTGGCCGGGGATATACTCCGCCGGCGTGCGGGGCGCCATCGGCAATGCAATCCCACGCGGAGCGTTTGTACTCATAACTCGATGTGATCCCTTCTGGTCCGTCTCTGGTCCGCCGCGCGGAGCGTGTGCGCGGGGAAGAGCCTGTTCGTCCACCAGGGAGCGCGGTATGAAGGCGCGAGCGTCTGCCGCATCGAGCAGTCGTCTCGCGGTCTGCTGCGCATCTGTGGGGCGCCTGCGGGAGATACCCCATCTGGCATTATAACATGGCTCTCTCGGCCATGCACGCACGAAACCAGCCAGTTATAGGCGATGCGCCCCGATTCGCGGGCGATGTATAACACTTTCCCTTGTGATAGACTCTGGACCGACCGGACGGACATCGTTTCGAGCGATTGGAATACAGCGACTTGTCGTAATGGCTCGTCGTAGAGAGGTGTCGTAAATGCCCTACCTCAACCGGACCTATCGACTAGTCGATGGCGAACAAATCGAGGGGAGTTGGCGCCATGTCTTTATCAAAAATGGTCCCGCCTATTACCTGACAGATTTGAAAGTGTATGCCGACGGCATGATTGATTGTTGGGGTCTCGTTGACCTTACGACATTTCGAGTGAAAGTAGCCGAAGGCTGGGTCGCCACATCGTACCCACAGGGGGCTTCTGCTAGCGCCAATCTCCTCGCCGCCTGGCGCTTCGATCAGCCGCACTCCTGGCTAACGCCAGAACAGTTGATTGCCGAAGTCACCGATGAAATCGAACACCTCGCTGGCCGCACAACCTCCGAAGACCGTTGCCATATCGCCCTTGATCGCTACCTGGATGAACCAACTGATTCGCACCTTGCAGCCCTACGCGATGCCTATTTCGCCGTACCCGAACATCTGCGAATCTTCCTACTCGGAGATCAGGACAACAAGGATTTCCCGTTGCGTACGCTGATTACTCCTGTTGGCGAAGTCCTCGCTGGGTGGTTCCCAGGCGATGGTGAAAACGTCGTGCAACTGCGCGACCATGAAAATGCATTGGCGTACTTCCACCGACGCGCTCAGGACCAACAGCAAGATAAGGCGCCGCCCCCGCGATGGGACGACGATCCGGTTGCAAGTGAACCCTCCGTCGTCCGCTTCGATCGGCATGACGGTGGACATCCCTACCTTGCGACGGACTACCCGGCTCCCATCACGATCACCGAAGGTACGTTCCCGACCGTCGAGCACGCCTTCTGGGCATTGGCGACGATGGATCGCGAAACGCGCGAGAAGATCGCATGCGCGTCCACAGCACGCGAAGTACATCAACTTGCGCAAGACGCGCCGCGTCGCGCCGACTGGAATGTTGTCCGACTAGCCGTGATGATGCGGCTCGTAAGGGAAAAGTTTCGCCAACATCCCGATCTTGCGGCTCGGCTCCTTGCCACGGGTGATGGCCGTCTGATAAATGGACTCGGCTTCAGCCGCTATTGGGGTACCCTCGGCAAGGACGGGCGCAACTGGCTGGGGCGTGTACTGGAACTGGTGCGCGCCGAATTGCGAGAGAGCATCAACGATGGCGAGACTGAGGAGCAGGCAGAGTAATCTGCTGACGCTAGGTCTCCGCCTTTGGTAGTTTGGGTAGGTTTCAGGTACGGCTATATGGCCGCTATGAGCGCCTCTTGTAAGGCGCAGGATCATACCGATTCCGTCACAGTTCACCCAGGCTGGCTGCTATATGTTCCACGTAGCATATCGAGAGCAGATGCTGACGGATAGACCTCGTGCGCATATGGTATAGCGTATGTAACACGACCTGCCTGCACGACACCACAAGGGGGATCACATGG
>JAICKD010000459.1 GCA_025928125.1 Ktedonobacterales bacterium | reverse complement strand
TCCGGCGTCGAGCCGCAACGGTCGCACCGAAAGGCGGGGCGGAATGGCGGGTTTGGGTAGACTGCCGTTGCTCGAATTGCCGCTCGCATTCCCTTTCGCACGGCTCGCGGGCGCGCCTGTGGGTTGGCGCGGATGCTTTGGTAGCGTATCGGGTATCGGCGTTGGGATGGGATGCCGCCCGCTGGATGACCCGGCGCCTGCCCAAATAGTCGCCGCCAGCGCCTCGCCCAGCTTCTCTGCTGAGACAAAGCGGTCCGCTGGCGCAAGATTCATCGCCTGCTGGATGATGCGCTCGACTGGCTCGGGTATCGCGGCCACATGCGCGCGCAGCGCCGTGAGCGGCTGGCCGTTCATCCGCTGCGGCGCCGATTCAGGTACGCGCCCCGTCATCAGATGATAGAGTGTTGCGCCGAGCGCGTACAGATCGGAACGTGGCTCGGAGCGCCCGGCATACTGCTCTGGCGGCGCGTAGCCGTCGGTGCCAAGCTGCGTCGTATCGCGCGAGCGGGCTGAATAGAACCAGCGCGCGATGCCGAAGTCGATCAGTTTAATCTGGCCATCGGGGGTGAGCATCACGTTGGGTGGTTTGAGGTCGCGGTAGACAATCGGCGGCTGCTGCTGGTGCAGGTAAGCCAGCACGTCGCAGAGTGTCATTCCCCATTCGACGGCGCGCCGCCACTCGATGGGATGTTGCAGCGCCATCATCTCGTCTTCGAGGGTGTATCCGGGTACGTATTCCATCACAAGGTAGTGGCGCCCATCCTCGACAAAGATGTCGCGGACACGCGCCAGCGCGGGGTGGTTAAGCGCCGCGAGCATGCGCTCCTCGCGCATAAAGCTGTTGATGGCGGTATCGCGCTCTTCAGTGGTCTGTTGCGTCTCGCGCATCTCTTTCAGCGCGACAAACATGCCACCGGCGAGGGTATCGCGCGCGAGATAGACGGCGCTGTGGCCGCCCTGAGCGAGCTTGTGATCGATGAAGTAACGTTGGCGCAGCAGCGCACCGGGAGGAATCTGGCCGGGTCGGTGAAGGGTCGCCTGGTATCCCTGTATGCTGACCCCACAGCCTGGACAAAAGAGCGCATCCGGTGGGAGGCGATGACCACACCGTGCGCAGGAAACTTCGGACTCCATGCCAGCTCCTGCCGGGTCGGAGAGCGCCGGACTGGCCGGTGTTCTCAGCTTGGCGAACGTAGGTGGCGTGCGGTCGCCTGATTCCGCCGGGAGCATTGTAGCATACTACGGTCGTCTCTTGGTAGCGATTGCCGACTGGCTGTGCAGCCCCCGCTTTCAAGCAGGGCGCATGCTAATAACGCCTGCCTCGTTTCGCTTGCTGTTGATCCTGTGCATGTGCTACACTTGATCAAATTGTAGGATGATTCTGGGAAAGCAGCCTGTCCACACGATAGATTCACTGTGGTGCGCTCTTGTGAGTGATAAAGCCCTGGATTATTGTAGGTTAGCGGTGGGCAGAGCTTAGTACTGGAGGTTTTGAGTTTTTGGCTATCAACAGGGACTTTCGGGGAGACAACCGCGCACGGGAGACACGTGTCAACGAGCGAATTCGCGCGCGCGAGGTGCGGCTGATTGACGAAGACGGCCAGATGATCGGCGTCATGACATCTGGACAGGCGCTATCCATGGCGCGCGAGCGCGGACTGGATCTGGTTGAGGTGTCGCCGATGGCCACGCCGCCAGTCTGCAAGCTGATGGACTACGGACGGTTCAAGTATGAGCAGTCCAAGAAGGAGAACGAGGCCCGCAAGCACCAGAAGGTCTCGGAGCTGAAAGAAATCCGTCTGAGCCCGCGCACAGACGACCACGACCTTTCTGTCAAAGTACGCAAGATCGAGGAGTTTCTGGGCGATGGCGACAAGGTCAAGGTTGGGGTCCGGTTCCGCGGGCGCGAGCTGGCGCATACGGAACTTGGCCGTCAGCTCCTGGATAAGATCGTCGCTGCCCTGAAGAGTATCGCCGTGGTCGAGCGCCCAGCGATCATGGAGGGCAAGATCATGTCGTTGATCGTGACGCGCGCGCCTGGATGGGAGCCGCCGAAGAAGGTCGCTCCGGTTCCGCGGTCCCGCAAGAATAGTCACGGCCCAGCGACGCAAGCCAGCGCTACAGACGGCGCATCCGCTGAAACTGAGCCGTCAGAGCCGCTCGCGCCAGTTCCTGTGGAAGAGCAGGAAGACCAGGCCGAACTCTAGCCTCCCGGCGCCCCGTTCCTGTAGTCGCTGTATCTGTGTTTCGATAGCATCTCGACAAAAGCGGCCATGCAACACAACGTTGTATGGCCGTCGTCGTTTCCTAGATCTGGCATGTTATCCAGCGTGTTTGAAGCCCGCCGCGAGCATGGTCAGCGGCTCGGCTCGTCGCAGGACCGTCGCGCCTTCCACCTGAGCCAGCAGCAGGGTCGAGTCTCCCGCGAGCATCTCATCACGCACCCGGCACTCGACGTATGCCAGACCCTCTGAGAGCACCGGGCATCCTGTCTCGCCTAGGCCAAACGCGAGGCTATCCACTTTTTCCGGATGTTTGCTGAAGGACTTGCCCAACAGCCCGGCGAGGTCGCGTTGATCGGCATCGTAGATGTTCACAGCGAAGAGGCCGGTGCGGCGGATGATCGGCAGCGAGACGGAGTCGTTCTCGATCGAGAGAACTACCAGCGGCGGATCGAATGAAACCTGCGAAACCCAGTTCGCGGTAAATGCGTTGTGTTGCTGTTCATTGCCCACCGTGATGGCATACAGACCATACGTGAAGAGGCGCAGCGCCTCTTTTTTCGCGGCTTCGTCCATTATTTTCCTCACCTCTACGCTACAAATGCTCTCTTCGGCGATCTCACATCTCGACCCACACTCATAGGTCGCCACGATGCAGCAGGCGACCTATTACGCGCGAGTCCGTGCGGGATGCTCCCTTGACCGTGCTGGTCAATACGTGGCATACTATATCCTAGCAGGTTAGTCAGGATTAGCAAAGTTTGCGGCTCTCGCGTGGCGTGTATCTAGCGTCGCCGTGTTCGGAGCGCATTCAAGTTGCTGGCGGATGGTGTGGGTATTTCCGACTGATTAGACGCTCCAGCGCCTGCGGTCACAAGTGGAGGCAGAATAGTGGCAACTGATACAGTAGTCGGCAGCGACCTCGAACAATATAAGTGGGGCTTTAGCAAGCCTGAGAACTACGTCTTCAAGTCTCGGAAGGGTTTGTCGCACGAAATTGTCGAGGAGATCAGCCAGCTCAAGGGCGAGCCGCAGTGGATGCGCGACTTCCGCCATAAGAGTCTCGATCTTTTCCTGAAGCGCCCAATGCCCACCTGGGGCGGCGACCTCAGCGGCATTGACTTGGACGACATCTACTACTACATCAAGCCGACTGAGAAAGCGGGCGAGACCTGGGAAGACCTGCCCGAAGAGATCAAGGACACGTTCGACAAGCTGGGTATCCCTGAAGCCGAGCGCAAGTATCTCGCGGGTGTGGGCGCTCAGTACGAGTCCGAGGTCATCTATCACAAGGTTCGCGAAGACCTCGAGCGTCAGGGTGTCATCTTTGTTGACCCAAACACCGGTCTCCGCGAGCACGAAGACCTCTTCCGCAAGTATTTCGCGACGATAATCCCGCCGAACGACAACAAGTTTGCCGCGCTCAACAGCGCCGTCTGGAGCGGTGGCAGCTTTATCTACATCCCGAAGGGCGTGCGCGTCGAGATTCCGCTTCAGGCGTATTTCCGCATCAACGCCCGCAACATGGGGCAGTTCGAGCGGACGCT
>JAICKD010000527.1 GCA_025928125.1 Ktedonobacterales bacterium | reverse complement strand
TGCGACATGCTGGACTGGGTGGATGGCCTTATGCAACTCTACCCGAACGGGGCCCCACCGTCACTTGTGCGCTGGGTGGCGCGCGGCGATGGCGCGCAGCAGCGTGAGGCGGTTCACAGCGCGATTGTGCACGCGGAGAGTCTTCTGCGCGAGATCGAGGACGAATTGCAGTACGCGGAGACCGTTATCCCACGTGCGCGATTGAGTCCAAGCCGCACGACGCAGGCCGATACCGCGCTCGACGTGATGCGTCAGCGGGTAGAGTCGCTGCGTGAGCAACTGCGGCTGCTGGATCGCTGGGTGAAATGCGGCGAGAGCATCACGCACTGCCGTGCGCTAGGGATGGGCGCGCTGATTGACACGAGCCTGAAGCGCGAAGCCTTTCCGCGCGACATCGTACATATTTTCGAGCGGAGGTTCTATAGCCTCTGGCTCGATGCGGCGCTTGCAGAGTCGCCCGCGCTGAGGCAATTCGCTGGCGAGACGCAGGATCGCGCCATTCAGCAGTTCCGCCAGCTCGATACCGAACACATGCAGTTAGCACAGCGGCGGGTGGTCAGGCTTTTGCGTCAACGGCGCTACGAGGCGCAGAAACGAGCAAACTCCACTGAGGAGTCAGACGCTGCCGACGAGCGTGCGTTCCAGCAGGCATACAGTCAGCTCATGCGCGAGTCCGCAAAGAAGCGTAGCCCCGCCATTCGTGAGATCGTCCGCAAGGTTGGGCCAGCGCTCGTCGAGTTGATGCCCTGCTGGATGATGAGTCCACTCACAGTCAGTCAGTTCGTCGCAACGGCGAATCCGGTCTTTGATCTGGTCATCTTTGATGAAGCGTCGCAGGTGCTGACAGAAGATGCGATCTGCGCCATCATGCGTGGGAAACAACTCATCGTGGTTGGCGATGAAAAGCAGCTCCCGCCGACTGGCTTCTTCGCGAAGTCACTCTCGGATATGGATGACGACGACGATGACGACCTGCCAAGTGACAGCGCCGAGCAGGAGCGCACCGAGAGCATCCTGATGGAAATGCGCAGCGCGAATGTGACGCTACGCTCGCTGAAGTGGCACTACCGTAGCCAGCATGAATCGCTGATCGCCTTCTCGAACAGCGAGTTCTATGACGGGCAGCTCATAACATTTCCTGGGCCTGCAAAGGAACATCGCGACGGCGTGCAATTCGAGTATGTCGCCGATGGGGTCTATGATTACGGCGTTTCACGCACGAATCGGCGCGAGGCTGAGCGCGTCGTAGATCTGGTGATCGAGTGCGCTCAGCGGTCTCCCGATGCTTCGCTCGGCGTGGTTGCGCTGAGTGGCGCACAGCAACGCGCCATCCGCGATGCGCTGGAGACTCGCTTCAAGCAGCATCCTGAATTGAGCGCCCTGCACGAACTGCTCAACGAAGATAGCACTGCTGAAAACGCCTTCTTCATTAAGAATCTTGAGAGCGTCCAGGGTGATGAGCGTGACATCATCGTGTTGAGCATTGGCTATGGGCGCGACCGGAACGGACGAGTGCATGCGAACTTCGGACCAGTCAACAAGAAGGGTGGCGAGCGGCGGCTGAATGTGGCGGTCACGCGCGCGCGCCAGCGGATGGTAGTCGTCAGTTCAATTCACAATTCGGACATCAACTCAACACAGAGCGTCGGCGTTCGCACGCTCCTGCGATATCTCAACTACGCGGAACATGGTCCTGACGTGCTTACTATCAGCCCGACGGCAGTCCCAGACACCGTCAGCGCCATGCAGTTCGACTCGCCGTTCGAGCAGGCGGTCTACGAGGCGTTGACGGCGAAGGGTGTGCAACTCGATACGCAGGTGGGTTGCTCCGGTTACCGCATTGATCTCGCCGCGCGGGACCCTGAGCTACCAGATCGTTACGTGCTGGGCATCGAGTGTGATGGCGCGAGTTATCACTCTTCGAAGACCGCGCGCGACCGCGACCGGCTGCGCCAGGCGCACCTGGAATCACTGGGCTGGACCATCCACCGCATCTGGTCATCCGATTGGTTCGCGCACCCAGAGCGAGAATTGCAGAAGACGCTGGAGGCAATCGCCCTGGCGCGCCAGAAGTTAGCGCCTGTACAGTCATCCAAGCAAGTCAGCTAGTTAGCTACCGGGCTCTCATGCGCTATACTACTCGCGCATGCGCGGCAAGCGACGCCCGAAAGCGCCGACTGTGTATGGGACACGGCTGCTACAGTTTGGCTCAGAGTGGTGGGCTATGGAGGTGATGACCAGTGAGCGCTCCGCTGACCACGCCCGCTCGTAGACCATCCGCCGTGATTGGTGTTGCGCTGGGCTGCCTACCCGTCGTCATCGCGTTCACGGCGGCGTATGGCATCGTGCACTGTCGCATCGGGCCGATGTCCTATGGCTATTGCTCAGGGTCGGAGGTGGGAACGGCGCTAACAATTGCCGTCATCGCCCTGTGCGGCTGGGGATTCGAGATGCTCGCGGCGATTGTCTGCCTGCTGCTGCCTCGTTTCCGTCCAGTCGGCGCCGGGCTGCTTAGCATGAGCATCCTCTTCCTGCCGCTGTTCATCGCCGCGATCTACATGGGGGCTTTTCTCACGATCGGGCGCTAGTAGCGCGGCGTCACCCATCAGCGTAATATAGCTTGATCGTATCAGCGAGCGGCTCTCAGGATTCGGAACGATTCCGGGAGGGTGGCGCGCTCGCCACGCCAACCAGCATTTCCCCTCGCCCGCTGGGAGAGGGGCTGGGGGTGAGGGTACACCCAGGAGGAGCAGGCCATGACGCAGCCAGTCGCGCCGACGATTCATGTGGCGCGCGAGCAGTATCATCTCGCGTGGGACAACAGCATCGCGCCGATTGCGCGCGTCGCCTCTGGCGCGGTCGTCGCCTTCGACCTGCTCGATGCGGCGGGTGGCCAGATCACCGCCGACTCGACGGTTGAGAGCATCCACACGCTCGACTTCGCGCGGGTAGACCAGGTCAACGGCCCCATCTTCGTAGAGGGCGCGGAGCCAGGCGACACGTTACAAATCGAGCTGCTGGAGCTGCAACCCGCCGACTGGGGCTGGACGGCCCTGATCCCCGGCTTCGGCCTGCTGGCGGATGAGTTCCCGCAGCCTGCGCTGAAGGTCTGGCGGCTGGCCGACGGCTGGGCCGAGTTTGCGCCGGGCATTCGCATCCCACTGGCGCCCTTTTGTGGCGAGATCGGCCTGGCCCTGGCGGAGATGGGCGCGCACTCGACGATTCCGCCCTCGCGCCACGGCGGCAACATGGATACCAAACATCTGACCGCAGGCGCCACGCTCTACCTGCCCGTCGCGGTTCC
>JAICKD010000553.1 GCA_025928125.1 Ktedonobacterales bacterium | reverse complement strand
GAGGGGAACCAGAACGTCCGCTGGCTGTCTCTGCCTTCTAGGGGATGGAGGTGAGGTCAGGGGCGGAAATCGCTACTGGCCGATGGCGGGCGAGGTGACCGCCGCGCTGGTCTGAGTCTTCCAGATGATCTGGCCGTTGCCCGCGTTGAGCGCATAGATGCGGCCGTCGCTCATACCAACGTAGACGCGCCCGTTTACCACCGAGGTCCAGTCGCCACTAACACTCTGGTTGACGACGCTGAAATGCCACTTGGTCTTGCCAGAGTTGGCGTCGAGCGCATAGAGATTCCGGTCGCCTGAGGCAATGTAGACGATGCCGTTGGTGACGGTGGGCGTGCCGTTGACGCTATCACCGGTCTGAAACTTCCACTTGAGCGAACCGTTTCCGGTGTTCACCGCGTAGAAGTTGTGATCCGACGCGCCAAAGTAGACGATGTTATTCACCACCGCGGGCTTGCCAAAAATCTGGCCACCCGCCTGAAAGTGCCATAGCTCCGCGCCGTTGCTCGTTTTGCGGGCTGAGAGCTGGCCGCCGTCGTTGCCGATGTAGACAACGTTGTTGCTGACGCTGGGTGAGGTGAACTCGCTGATCGCGCCAATCGAGGTCGACCAGACAACCGAGCCGTTGCTAGAGTTCAAGGCAAAGAGCTTGCCATCGGCGGAGACATAGGCCACATTGTTCGCCACGGTAACCGCGCCGCTTATCGTGCCGCCAGTGGTGTAGTTCCAGCCGACATCACCCGTGGTGCTGTTGAGCGCGAAGACGCGCCCCTGGTCGGTGCCAACGTAGACCAGCCCGCTATCCATCGTCGGACGGCCAAGAATGCCGCCGCCAACCGATTTGCTCCAGTTCAGTGAGCCCGACTTCGAGAATGAGTAGACATAGCCCGCTTGCGTCGAGACGAAGACGCCGCCAGTGACCGCCCAGGGCTTGTTGGGCGTCCCGGCAATCGAATAATGCCACCGCTGCGCGCCGCTATCGGCGTTGAAGGCGTAGAACATATTGTCCTGCCCGCCCGCGTAGGCGTTGTACTGGCTCAACGGGACCGGCGTTGGGTTGCCGTTGCCACCCGTGCCACCGTTATCGCTCCCGGCGGTCGGCGTGGTCTGCGCGGCGGATGTTGGCGAGCCGTTGGGCGTGGGATTCGTATCCGAACCATTATTGGCGCTGGTGGCGCAACCAGCGAGCAGCAAAACTGCCAGTAGACAAAAACTTGCGAGAATTGGGCGCATGGGTCTCCGTGGAACGCGCATGATTCTCCATCTCCTTCGTGACCAACCTGATACGAACCCGATACGAACCTGATTGGTATCACTAGTATACGGATGCGTACAATGAGGGAAATCACATATTGTGCTGGCGACTCATCAGACATTCTGCTGGATCGCGCTTCGCTTCTCAAGACGGGCGGTACGGCAACGCCGGACTATAATGGGAGCGAGAGCGGGCGTCAGGATAGTGGCCGCGCTCAGAGGATGCGGATCGTATGGCAAGACGTAGAGTGAGAGCGCTCAGATGGCGATCCAGCAGGCAGCGATTTCAGGCATGGCTGGCCACTCTGCTGCCCTGGCGGATGAGCCGCGATGACCTCAGTGGCTACGGCTACGCGCTGCTCGGCGTGGCGGGGGCGTCGCTGGCAATCGCGCTGGTGGGGAAGATCGGCCACGTCGCCAACATCTCGCTGCTCTATCTGCTGGTGGTGCTCTGGCTGGCGGCGTGGGTCGGGCGCGGCCCTGCCATTCTGGCCTCGGTGCTCGCCTTTCTCGCCTATGACCTCTTCTTCATCTCGCCATACTTTCGCTTGACGGTGGACGATCCCACCGAGTGGCTTTCGCTCATCGCGCTGCTGGTCACGTCGTTGGTGACGGGGCAGCTCGCCTCAGCTGTGCGCGACCGCGCGCGTGAGGCGCTCCTGAGCCAGCAGCGGACCGCGACCCTCTACGGCGTGGCCCAGTTGATCGCCTCCGCGTCGGATCAGGGATCGCTCTTCCGCGATCTGACGCAGCGGCTGCTGAAGGTCTTCGCGCCATCGGGAATGACGGGCGTGGCTATTCTGCTACCGGGCCAGGGCATCTACCCGGCGGTGCGGGCGCTCGCCACCAATCCTGGAGCAGACGCCGAGCAACATGCGCTCCGCCTCAACAGCCAGAGCTATGCCGCCGAGGCCGCCTGGGCGCTGGAGCATGGCGAGACAGTCGGCGAGATCGTTGCCAATACGCTGAGCCGTTTCAGCACGCGCTCGCCTGAGACATCGCCGGGTGAGAGCCTCGTCTACTACATCCCTCTCACCAGCGGCCAGCGCATCGTCGGGCTGATGGCAATCACCGGGAACCTCCCGATTCGGGAACTGGTCTCGCTCCCATCGTCTCCAGTGGCGGGTGGCAATGGCGCAGCGGCGCTCTTCGTCGCGTGTTGCGATCAGGTCGCCCTCGCCATCGACCGGGCAACCTTCCAGCAGCAGGCGATCCATGCCGAGGCGCTGGATGAGAGCAACCAGCTCAAGGATGTCTTTCTTGGCTCGGTGACGCATGATCTGCGCACACCGCTGGCCTCCATCAAAGCGGCGGTCACCAGCCTGCTCGGGGCTGATGTGCATTGGAGCGAGAGCGAGCGCCGCGAATTCCTAGAATCCATCGATGAAAGCGCCGACCGGCTGAACCGGCTGGTGGGCAATCTGCTGGACATCTCGCGCCAGGAGGCTGGGGTGGCGACGCCTGAAAAGGACTGGTATCTCATCGGCGATGTCATTGCCACCGTGCTGGACCGGCTAGAGCTTGCCGGGCAGCTACAGGGGCGCGAGGTACGAGTGGATGTCGCTGACGATATTCCGTTGGCGCCGATGGATCACACGCAGATCGAGCAGGTGCTGACCAATCTACTGGAGAACGCGCTCAAGTATTCGCCCGCGGACCGTCCGGTGCGCGTCAGCGCCGCGCTGACCGCCGAGCCAGAGCGCGAGTTGGAGGTGCGTGTCAGCGATGAAGGGGTCGGCGTACCCGCGAGTGAATTGCACGCCATCTTCGACAAGTTCTATCGCGTGCACAATGTGCATCTCCCCTGGGCGTCCGACCGTCCGCCGACCGGCACCGGCCTCGGCCTGGCCATTAGCGATAACATTATCCGCGCGCACGATGGCCGCATTTGGGCCGAGAGCACGCCGGGCAAGGGATCAACGTTCATCTTCCGCCT
>JAICKD010000011.1 GCA_025928125.1 Ktedonobacterales bacterium | reverse complement strand
GCGACGACGTGCTGGCGGTTGTCGCCGATAGCCCATTCGCCCGTCACTCGGATGTCATCAGCTACCGCGTTCACCAGAGCGTACATCTGCCCGGCCAGCCGTTTACGCGCATTTCCGACTACTTCCTCTACCGGATGGCTGGATACCATGGCAGCGATATGGAGCCAGTGCGCTGGGTCGCGCAGCTAGCCCCACGTCCTTTGCTCGTGATTCATGGCACAGACGATACCTCGATTCCGGTCGAGCAGGGCATTCAGGTCTACGATGCGGCGTGCGAACCCAAGGAGCTTTGGATTGGCCAGGGCGCCGAGCACTGCGGCACCTACTTCCTGGATCGTGCGGCGTATTGCGGGCGTGTCTCATCGTTCTTCGACCGCGCGCTCGGAGGCGCGCATGACCAATCGGAAGCGCTCACCGCGTAGGCTCATTGATTGGCTGTGACTCAACAGCGCGACCATTCGCCCCTACTTTATGAATTGGAGGAGATACCGAAATCAGCCACGCGGCTGCTTCCCGGGAAAAGTGTAGGTTCTTCCTGTATGGTGGTGTGGTGGGGAGAGAGCATGGAGCGACGGGAGTTATCAGAAGTTTCACCAATACGGAGAATCCTGCGGCGCATCCCACTGGTTCGGGTCGTAGTGAAGCTGGTTGTGGGGCTGATCGCGTTGCAGGCGGCGCTCATTACTGTGCTCACCCTCGTATCGAGACGACGGGCGCAGCGGCTGCCGCCCGGTGGTTTCCCTCATCTGCGCCTGCCAGAGATGACCGCGGGCGACAATCGCCTGCAAATATATAGTTATGGGGAGCATCTCTACGAAGCGATGCTCGACGCGATTGACAACGCTCGTGAGAGCATCTACTTCGAGACGTATCTTTGGAAAGATGATGCGATTGGCCGCGCCTTCAAAGAGCGCCTCACCGCGAAGGCAGAGGAGGGCGTCGCCGTCTATGTCATCTACGACACGTTCGGCAATCTCGTCGTTCCGCGTGCCTTCAAACAGTTCTCGCCCGCTATGAGTGTGCTCTCGTTCTGGGCGATTCGCCGTCCCTGGCATCTGCTCGATCCCCGCCGCTACGGGCTGGATCACCGCAAGCTGCTGATCGTCGATGGTGTTACCGCGTTTATCGGCGGCTATAATGTGGGCGCCCTCTATGCCACGCAATGGCGCGACACCCATCTGCGGATCGTTGGGCCAGAGGCGCGCGACCTGGCTCAGGCATTTGTCGACTTCTGGAACCGCTTCTGTCGCAAACGCGAACGTATCGCACGTGATTACCCGCTCCGCTTCAACCCCATGGTCAATGTCTATGGCAACGACATCGCGCGCATGATTTTTCCCATCCGCGACACGTATATTAGCGCGATTGACCGGGCTCAGCATCATATACGATTGACCAACGCCTATTTCATTCCTGACCACATCTTGCTTGAATCACTCGAAGCCGCGTCCCGGCGTGGAGTCGTGGTCGAGATTCTTTTGCCGTGGCGCTCGAATCATCTCCTTGCCGACTGGGCGGCGCGCTCGTACTTCACGCGCTGTCTCGATGCGGGCATTCAACTGCTGGGCTATCAGAATGCAATGGTACATGCCAAAACGTGTACCATTGATGGGCAGTGGTCGACCATCGGCACGGCGAATCTGGACCGGCTCAGCTCGATTGGTAACTACGAGATCAATGTCGAAATCTACGATAGCCGCTTTGCCTGCCAGATGGAGGAACTGTTCGACAGCGATAAGACGAACGCGCTTGAGATTACCAGCGAACGCTGGCAGCGTCGCACCCCCTTCATGCGGCTGACCGAGCGCGTGCTTGGGCCGCTTCGCCTCATGCTCTAGCCTGATGCGGTAAGATGCAGTCACAGACGCAAGGGGGCGCAGTCCTCTGTGTTTGGAAGCTGGCATAATTGGTGTGAGCGGAAGCGAGACGGGTAAACGCATGAAAGTGTTCATCTCAACCGATTTCGAGGGCGTCGCGGGTATCGTGGATTGGGACCAGATCATGGTGGGCAGTTCCGACTATGAAATGGGACGTCGCCTGCTACTCGGTGAACTCAATGCCGCGATCGATGGCGCGATTGCCGCAGGCGCGACCGAGTTTGTCGTCAACGATTCCCATAGCAGTATGCGCAATCTCCCACCCGACTTGATACACGGGCAGGCTCGCATGATTACTGGCAAGCACAAGCCGATGTATATGATGGAAGGGCTGGACGCCAGTTTTGACGCGATACTCTTTCTCGGCTACCATGGCTCTATCGGCGCAAGCCAGTCCGTGCTGAGCCACACGTACAATCCTCGCGCCATCTGGGAGGTACGCATCAACGGTGAAATCGTCGGCGAGACGGCGCTCAACGCGCTGGTAGCCGCGCACTATGGCGTACCCATCGCACTGGTAACAGGCGACCAGGTGACGGTTGAGGAGGCGCGGCGGCTGAATCCAGAGCCGGTCTGCGTTGAGGTGAAACGCTCGATCTCGCGCTATGCCAGCGAAAGCCTGCACCCAGAGGTCGCGCGTGAGCTGATCCATGCGGGCGCGCGGCACGCTCTGAGCAGCCAGAAGCCAGCGTCCGCTCCAACGTTCACGAAGCCGATACAGATCGAGGTGACGTTCCTGACGGCGGATATGGCGGAGATGAGCGCCTGGCTGTATGGCGTAGAGCCTGTACGTGACCGATCGCGCACAGTGTTGCTGGCAGGGGACGATCCCCTGATGTTGTTCCGTACCTTCGTGACCATGGTCATCCTCACGCGCTCGCTGGTAGAATGAGACCGCTCGCCACTGCGAGGGATACCGTAACGAACGCTTCACCAGAGGGGACGATGACCCGGAGATGCAGGAAGAGACTACAGCAGGAGAACGACTGAGCGCGCCAATCGCGCTGGTGACGGGCGGATCGCGCGGTATCGGAGCGGCGACCGCGCTGGCGCTGGCTGCACGAGGCTGCGACGTCCTTATCAGTTACCGCAACAAGGCTGCCCGCGCTGAGGACGTTGTGGCGCGCATCCGCGCTCTGGGGCGGCAGGCGCAAGCCGTCTCTGCGGATATCACAGCGCCGGGAGAACCAGACCGCCTGATTTGTGAAGTGGCCGACTGGGGCCATGGCCGCCTCGATCTGCTGGTGTTAAATGCCTCTGGTGGCCTGGAGCGGGAACTCGTCGCCGCCGATCCGCAGTATCCTCAGCGCATCAATCGCGACGCGCAGGTGGCGCTGGTCGAGGCTGCCAGGCCAATCATGCCAGCAGGCAGCACGATTGTCTTCGTGACCAGCCACTGGGCGCACCTCTATGGCCGTGTCGAGCAGCTCCCGGCATATGAACCGGTGGCCTCCACGAAGTATGCGGGCGAACAGGCGCTACGCGCTCAGCAGGATGCGCTAGCCGCCGCAGGTATTCGCTTGCTTGTCGTAACTGGGGATCTGATTGAGGGTACGATTACACCAAAGCTCCTTGAGCGCGTGACGCCTGGCCTAGCAGGCGCGCGTCGCACCGCCAATGGACCGCTGCCAACCGCTGACGACATGGGCAGGGCCATTGCCGAGGCTGCCATCGACCCCTCGCTGATGAGCGGCGTGACGGTAGTCATCGGTGGAACGCTGGAATCCATCCCAAGACGCTCATAACCTGACGAAGCAATAACCTCTCCGACGATTTCACCCGCCGCACCCGCGTCGTGGCGTGGAACCGCCTGCTTGTAGCGGCATAGTGGTAGAATACTCGCACACTGCTCGCACCATAGTTCGCGCATGGCTGACGGCCAGGTTCTTGCGAATGCATAGGGTACGAGTGGGAGAAGCTACCACGAGGCGCGAGCATGCGGCGCCAGGGAGGTTATCCACATGACAAAGGCATTGCAGGCGCCACCGCCACAGACGAACGAGCGTGATCGCGCATCGAACGCGACGCTCAAGGCGGTCATTACGATGGTGATCGAGATGATCCCTGGTGGTCTGGGTCCGTGGGGCATAGGAGATATCGCCACCGCGATTGAGGCTGTCGCCGGAAGAACGATTGATGGCCTGCGGCTCACCGCGAGTGAGCGGATGATCTACCTCGGCGCGTCGGCGATTCCTCTTGTGCCAGCGCGCCCCATTCTCGCGCTCTATCGATGGATGACAAACCCACAGCGATAGACCCGGTAGAGCACCCGAGAACCGTGTAGTGACTTTACACTGTTCCGAATGATGCGAGGTGGCGTAAGGCAGGAGCGGGAAGCGAGGGTGCGGACGCACATATCCCACCTTGCGCTGGCATGTGGCCTATCCCTGAGCTTGAACGCTCACCTCGTACGTCTCGCGCGTAGGCGGAGCGGTGAACAATGGGGCAAACTTCGCCAGTTGCTCCTGATAAAAGCCCGATGACTCGTTTGCCTGAAGGTCTTCGAGCGAGTCCCACGCCGTGATCGACATGCCTTTGCCGGTGGCGCTATCGACCAACAGGTAGGCGGCACGAAACCCTTTCTGTGCCTGTGCGGCGGGAATCACTGAGTCGCGAAAGATGCTATTCGCTTCGTCGATCTTCTCGGGCTGTATCTGGACAGTGGTCACACGAGCATGCATGGCGCTTCCCTCCTGAGCGTGATGTTGTCAGTGATTTACGGCCTCTTCGGCGTGCATAGCCGCAGCTGATATATATTCCCCAGCTTCCCGGCGCATTGTAACACGCCCAGTATACGCACCTACTTTCCACTGATGTGGCAATGGCATGCGATCCCTGAATTGATCTGTTCTCGCTGAGGAACGCAAATTGCTGTCAGGAGGGTTGAATGTGAGTAGCCGACAGAGAGAAGGCAGTTCGGAGGGAGGAATCCTGATGCCACGTCAGCAGAACTCGATACTTCGGCTCGGGACTATTGCCATCTGTATTGTCGCTGGAGCGTGGACAATCTTCCACATTATCTGGGAATTGGGCAAGAATACCGCGGATGACTACTGGGGTCCGGCGCTCCTCGTGCTCTTTATCCTCGCGCTCATCCTGGCATTCTTCACCTTCTTCCAGGAGCGTCCCGCTCTCCTGGCCTCCACGCCACAAGAGCAGTTTCCTGAGCCAGCCATCGCCCGGTTCTTCTTTGGCTCGGCGGGGGCGGCGGCCATGTGGTTCGTCGTTCGCATGAATGTCGGTGCGGAGTGGTTTGCCTCTGGATGGGAGAAAGTGACAGACCCTACGTGGGGTACGAGCGGAACTGCGCTGGCGGGGTTCGTCAAGGGCGCCATTTCAAAGACCGGCGGCGACCATCCTTCGGTGCAGGGCTGGTATGGAAACTTTCTGAAGGACTTCGTGCTCCCAAACACCGGCCTGTTCTCGTTCCTGGTGACCTGGGGAGAACTTGCCGTTGGCCTGGGGATTCTGCTAGGTGCGCTCACCGGGATTGCGGCCGGATTTGGCGTACTGATGAACCTGAACTATCTGCTCGCCGGGACGGTCAGCATCAATCCAGTCCTGGGAACGTTCGGTCTGTTCCTGTGCTTCTCGTGGCGGGTCTGTGGCCTCATAGGGCTGGATCGCTGGCTCCTGCCCATCTTGGGGCTACCGTGGAAGCCAGGGTCGCTCTTCCGCGAGGCAGAGGCAGGCGCTCCATCGTCCACCGCGTCACCGACTGCGACGTAAGTGACCATACGGGTGGCTGGTCAATGGAGTATAACAGAGCAAACAGGAGGGCTGTCTGCTGGGTGTGAGGCGATGGAGAAGTAGAGAAAGCCGGAAAAATGGCGCGCCCGAAGGGACTCGAACCCCCAACCGCCGCATCCGAAGTGCGGTGCTCTATCCGTTGAGCTACGAGCGCGTGTACGAAACTGTCTTCATGCTACCATGCGGGCCGGTGAACGTCAAACGCGCCGCTCTGGCCCGGCTGGCTGCGAAGGGATATCGCTCGTCTCGCGATCGAGGCCAGTATCCTGCCAGGCGGAGGGATCTTCGCGTGGCTCAAGGTGGGTGAAGACCGTCGTCTCGGGCAGCGCGGCGTGAATCGCCATCTCAATCTCCTCGCAGAGATCGTGGCCCTGCTTCACCGTCCAGCCGCCAGGAACGAGCACGTGCATCGAGACAAAGCGACGCGAGCCGGAGCGGCGCGTGCGTAGCGCGTGAAATTCAATGCCTCTCGCGCGATATGGCGCCTGTGCATCGGCGATGATCCGCTGGTCTGCCGCTGGCAGGGCAGTATCCATCAATCCAAGACCGCTCTCACGCACCAACTTCACGCCGGTCCAGACGATGTTCGCCGCGACAAGCAACGCAATGATCGGATCGAGGATGAGCCAGCCCGTGATGCCAACCAGGGCGACCCCCACCAGGACGCCGGCCGTCGTCCAGACATCAGTTAGCAGATGGCGCGAATCGGCTTGCAGCGCCACCGACCGTAATCGCTTTCCTGCCTGCCCCAGCACCAGCGCCACACCGCCATTGATGGTCGCCGCGATGACCGCGACCAGAAGGCCAAGTCCCACCTGCTCCAGTGGTTGGGGGTGGAGGATACGCGGAACGGCGGCGATGGCGATGCTGAAGGCGGCCAGCACGATCAGCCCGCCCTCGATGCCGCTAGCGAAGTATTCCACCTTCGAGTGGCCATAGGTGTGCTCTTCGTCGGCGGGCCGGGCCGCGAGAGTGAGCGCCCAGAACGCAATCAGCGCCGCCACCAGATTCACGACCGATTCAAGCGCGTCGGAGAGCAGGCCAACCGACCCTGTCACGGCGAAGGCGACAAACTTGAGCGCCATCGTCAACACCGCCGCGCCGATGGAAAGCGTGATATATGAACGCGCTGAGCTAAATCGCATGCAATCCTCCAGCGTGCGGCAGCCATGCGCAAGCGCCACTACGGTGTCGGGAGTTAATGTCCCGCTACCATACGGTACCACTTTGGCATGGTTGCAGGCACATCCAGATGTGCCTCACCCTACCGTACGCGCTTCTCGGCAGATATCTTGATGAAAGTATGAGGAAGCCGGGCGGTGCGTTGACATCGACGAGTGTAAACTCATACAGTCACATAGTGCATGCGCCAGAGGCATGCCATAGTGTAGGGAAGGGATGAAAGCATGGCTGTGCGCGGATATCTACGTTTCCCGACCATAGCAGGCGAGACGATTGTCTTCACGGCTGAAGACGATCTCTGGCGAGTCAGCGCATCCGGCGGACGCGCCGAACGACTGACCGCCGACGTTGCCGAGGCCCGCAACGCCCGCCTCTCGCCAGATGGCCGCCTGATTGCGTTCACCGGATCCTCGGAGGGGCCAAGCGAAGTCTATGTCATGCCCGCCGATGGCGGCGACACGCAACGGCTGACCTATCACGGCAGCGCCACGGCAGTTGTGGGTTGGCGCCCTGATGGCTCGGCGATCATTTACGTCAGCCCGGCTGGTGAGCCATCGCGGCGTATGGTCACTCTCCACGCGGTTGCGCCGAACGGCGGACCAACGACCACGCTGCCATACGGACCCGCGCGGTCCATCGCCTTTGGGCCACATGGCGCGGTCGTGCTTGGCCGTAACACTGGCGAGCCAGCGTTCTGGAAGCGCTATCGTGGCGGCACCGCTGGTTACCTCTATATTGATCCGACAGGCGATGGCACATTTCGTCGGTTGCTCAACCTCAATAGCAACATCGCCGCGCCGTGCTGGGTCGGCGACCGCATCTATTTCACCTCCGACCACGAAGGTATCGGCAATGTCTACTCTTGCCTGGCCTCTGGCGAAGATCTGCGACGCCATAGCAATCAGACCGACTATTACGCGCGCGGCCTCACCAGCGATGATTCACGGCTGGTCTACTTCGCGGGCGGCGAACTGTATGTCATCGATCCAGCCCGCGACAGCACGACCCGCCTGGATATCACGCTTGGCAGCGCTAGCGCCCAGCGCACGCGCAAATTCGTCTCCGCCGGGCGCTATCTCGACTCATGGGCAATCCACCCGAAAGGATATGCGGTTGCCGTCACATCGCGCGGCAAGGCGTTCAGCATGGGCAACTGGGAGGGGTCAGTGCTGCAACATGGCTCCCCGAACGGCGTGCGTTACCGTCATATGCAGTGGCTGGCGGATGGCGCCCATCTGGTCGCGGTCGGCGACGACGGCAGCGAGCCGCGGCTGAGGGTCATCACCGCCGATGGTTCGGCGCCAGAGAAGACGCTAGACGGGCTGGATATTGGCCACGTCACGGAGCTACGGGCCTCGCCCACCACGCAACAAGCGGCGATGCTGAATCACCGCAATGAACTGCTGCTGGCTGACCTCGAACAGGGTACGCTCCGCCAGCTTGATCGAACCGAGTATGGACGCAGCGGGCTGGGCGCCATCAGCAACGGGATTGCCTGGTCGCCAGATGGACGGTGGCTCGCCTATGCGTTTAGCATCAATGGGCAGCAATCGGCCATCAAGTTGTGCCGGGTGGAGTCAGGCGAGGTCTGGCAGGTGACGAATCCGGTGCTACGCGATATGCGGCCCGCGTTTGATCCCTCCGGACGCTACCTCTACTTCCTGAGCGCACGCACATTCGATCCCGTCTTCGACAATCTGCACTTCGACGCTGGTTTCCCCAGGGGCGTGCGTCCATATCTGCTGACGTTGCGGCGTGATCTTCCCTCGCCGTTCATTCCCAAGGCCGAGGCGCCAAAGAGTGAGGCTGAGCAGCAGCTGGAGCAGGGCAAGAAGGACGAGCAGCCGCTGACGCCGAAGCCAGTCGAGATTGATCTCGACGGTATTGCCGGGCGCATCGTCGCCTTCCCTGTGCCTGAGGGCCGCTACGACCGCGTGATGGGTACACATGAGGGCGCTGTCTTCCTCAGCATGCCGGTCGAGGGGACGCTGAATGAGAATTGGGTGCCTGGTCCGCCCGAAGCCAAGGGGACCATCGAGGGCTATCACTTCGACTCCTACAAGCATGAGCCGCTGATCGAGGGTGTCTCCGATTTCATCGTCACACCCGATGGCAAGACGTTGCTCTATCGCGCGAGTGAGCGGTTGCGGGTGCTGAAGGCCGGGGAAAAGCCGTCGAGCGAGGGCGGCAGCGAGCCGGGCCGCGTCTCGGGATGGCTCGATCTCGAGCGCGTGAAGATTTCGGTCCAGCCAGAGCTTGAGTGGCGACAAATGTTCGCCGAGGCGTGGCGGCTCCAGCGCGAACAGTTCTGGGTTCCCGATATGGGCGGCGTGGACTGGAAAGCGGTCTATCAGCGCTATTCGCCACTAGTAGAGCGTCTGGGGTCGCGCGGTGAGCTTTCTGACCTCATGTGGGAAATGCAGGGTGAGCTTGGCTCGTCCCATGCATACGAAATTGGCGGGGAATATCGCCGACATCCCGAATATACCCAGGGCCATCTGGGCATTGACTGGCGTCTCGACGCGCAAACCGGACGGGTTGTCATCACTCGTATCGTCGAGGGCGACCCCTGGGATGCCGAAGCCACCTCGCCGCTACGAACACCAGGCGTCAACGCGCAGCCAGGCGACGCGATTCTCGCAATCAACGGGCGGGCAGTCTCGGCGGATGTTTTGCCGGATCAGCTGCTCGTCAACCAGGCTGGGCGCGAAGTCCAAGTTCTTATCCAGTCGGCCGATGGCGGCGAGCCGCGTAGTGTCACCGTTCGTGCCACGGCGGACAGCCACGCCGGACGCTATCGGGACTGGGTGGAGAGCAATCGGCGCGCGGTCCATGATGCGACGGGTGGTCGCGTAGGCTACCTCCATATACCCGACATGGCCTACACAGGGTTCTCGGAGTTCCATCGCTACTTCCTGATGGAGTATGACCGCGACGCACTGATCGTCGATGTGCGCTTCAACGGTGGTGGCATGGTCTCCGGCCTGCTGCTAGAGAAGCTGTCAAGGCGTCGGCTCGGGTATGATTTCCAGCGTTGGGGGCCACCGGAACCCTACATGCTGCAATCACCGCGCGGACCGCTCGTGGCGCTGACCGACGAGAACGCTGGCTCGGACGGCGATATTTTCAGTCATGCGTTCAAGCTGCTGGGTCTTGGGCCGCTGGTAGGCATGCGCACGTGGGGCGGCGTGATCGGCATCGAGCCATACATCACGCTGGCAGATGGATCTGTCACCACGCAGCCGGAGTTCAGTTTCTGGTTCAACGATGTTGGCTGGGGTGTTGAGAATTACGGGACCGACCCGACGATTGAAGTCGAGTACCTGCCGCAGGCCTATGTGGCTGGTCAAGACCCGCAGTTGGAGCGGGCAATCGCCGAGGCCGTCAAGCTCGTTGCGGAGCGGCCAGCGCCCATCCCCACGCCAGGGCCGCGCCCGGAGCGTGGATTCTCGCCTAATGGCCATATCCCGCAAGGGGAAAAGGCTGAAGCCTCCACCCAGGCCTATTCGGCTGGGACGGCGGCCTCGGACAACGCATGAGCATACGATGATGCACTGGCCCGATGGCGGATGGCGCTACCAGTCGCCGTCGGGCGGTTCATCTGGATAACGATCGCGGGGCGCGCCATGCGTCCCGCCGGAGCCGCGTCTGGGGTCGCCTCCAGATCCGCGGCTCCAGGGATCGGGCGGTGGATATCCTCCACCGCGTGACGCGCCACCATAACTTTGATCTGTGCCGCGTGATTGCCCAGGCTGATCGTAGGAACTTTCCGGGTTTCCCCAAGGATCTCGTGGAGGATAATTCGCACTCGCGCCCGCGCCATAGCCGCCAGATGGCGCGTCGGCATATCCGTCCGGGGCGTGCCATTGGCCTGTCATCGGTCGTGGGCGCCAGTCAGGATCAGGCTCATCGGACTCAGGCCAGCCATTGGCGTCATTGCCATAGCCGGGCTGCGGCGGATAGCCACTCTCATGATAGGTAGACAGGCCCTGTGTCGGCGCATCCCATCCGGGGTTTCCCACATTGCCCATGCCGCCATAGCCGTTGTCCTGATACATGTCAGCATAGATATTGCCCGGCGGGCCATAGCCAGGACCGCTGCCTCCATGATCCCCAGAGTCGTAACTAGCGTCGCCTTCGGGGTTCCTTCGATTGCGCACCATGAAGAAGAGGATGCTTCCTGTCACCAGCAAAGCCAGCAATATCGCTGCCACCACCACCACGATGACAACGGCGGTTGCGTCACCATTCTTTTGAGGTGGCGCTATGACTGAGGCGGTAGGAGTTTCGCCAGGGGTGGGAGTAAGGGCGGGGTCCACATGCAGTTTGGCCGTCACATCCAGCGCTGGTCGCATGCCCTGTGGCGCGCTCGTGAAGGCCCGCAGAGTCACGTCGCCCACGTCGGTCGGTCGTGGCTGATAGGACAGCTCGAATGCGCCGTTTGCGTCGGGGGAGAGCGTCGTCAGTTCGTGGGTTGCTGCCTGAGCATTGGTCACGCTCAGGGTTACACTGCCAGAGCCTAGGAAGTTCGCTCCACTCACGGAGACGATCGAGCCAGCGTTGGTTGTTGGAGGGTTCAGTATGAGTGTTGGAGCGGATGCGGTGAGCAACTGATATCCAACATTCGCAACTCCCGCAGGACTGGATGCGCAGATGGAATAGGAGCTACCTGTGGCGGTCAGGTCAGTTGGCCAGGTGAAACTAAAGATGATGCTACCATCCGATTGAGGACGCACGTGCAGTGTATGCGCCCAGGAATTGGGGTCGGAGCAGGCAGCCCCAGGCGCTGCTATCCCCACGAGTACATCGGACGTTGCCCAGTTGGATCCGATGACGGTAACATGCGTTCCCATCGGGCCTTGTCCAGATGACGGCACTGATAGTGTCAGCGTCGGAGGGCCAACAGGTGGAGTTGGACTTGGGGTCGCGTCGAGGTGAGTGATAGGCGCGCTGTAGGCGGTGAATGTGTTGCCCTGCCGCGAAACTTCCAGAAGTTGAACGGTCATCGCAAGTAGCAGAGTGAGAAATCCGGCGAGCAGTATCAGCCACCGTCCCTTGCGTGAGTGAGTGCCAGAGGCCTTCCGCCTGCTATTTGGGGGCCGACTTGAGACATCCATCTACTACTACCCTCACACCGGAATCGCCTTACCAATGCTCCAATATGGAGATATGCATACCATACGGCCGCCACCTGACGCCAGTGCGGCGCTCAGATCTCACCGAATATATGGCTGGCGCAAACAGACACGACAGACACGTCGCCGACAGCTCTGGACGGCTCTCACGTATCATGGTTCATTGAACCGTTGTATTCGCTACATCGAGAAAAGCGTTCCTGTTTGCGCCATTCGCAGCAGCAGTATCGCCGCGCCCAGCAGGAGTGTCAGAAGAATCGCAACCGCAATCCAGACACGTGAATTTGACTGGCGTGGCAATTCCTGGACAACCGGCGAAGCGCCCGCCCGCCGAGCCTGCTTGATGGCGGGACTGGAAATGCTGAATGCGGAGGGCCGAAGTGTCGACAGTTGCTGTGTCGGATCCATGCTCTGGTCCGCGCGACTGTTCGAGACCTCACCGGCGCGGTACGTCAGCGGTGGTCCCGACTCTTGCGCGGCAGGGAATGAGAGTGGCTGCGGGCCAGAGGCGCCGCGCGACGCTCCGCTATTGTGACTCGGAAATACCTTATGCCCAGGATAATGCGCATCTCCCTGCGATTCAGATACGCTCACGTAAGGAGCGGGAAGCGTCGCGCTCAGACTCGTCAGCAAAGGATCCAACTGGGGCGCGGGACCTGCTGTGATGTCTGAGGATCTACGCCCCGATGCGCTCGTTTGCGCTTCGACAATGTACCCAGAGCCTCCCGAGTGTGTCGGCGTCATTGGCGTCATCGGCGCCATCGGCGCCATCGGCGCATGCGATTGTGACGGCGCGATAGGGGGCAGGCTAGCATAGGGCAGCGGCGAAATAGGGCTCGCGAAGGGCAGCGGTGACGAGTCCCCCGCGACAAGCGCCGACATCAGCGCTGCTCCCATCTCACTCGCGGTCGCGAAGCGATCTTCGGGTCGCTTTGCCAGCGCCTGCATGATAACCATCTCAAGCGCTGGGGTGACTTCAGGATTCAGCCGTCGTGGCGATTCAGGTAGGCGATAGAGGTGCGCCTCCATTACGGCGTTCGACGATGAGCCTGTAAACGGCAGCCTTCCGGTCATGAACAGATAGAGCACAACGCCCAGACCATAGAGATCAGAGCGCGCCTCGGTGCGGCCCTCGATCTGTTCCGGCGCCATATATTCGGGCGTGCCAGCATCTGGATGGTTGCGCGCCGCGGCAGGTTGCGCGCCGCTATCGAGAATCTTGGCCAGGCCAAAATCCGAGAGCATGAGCCGTCCATCGGAATGAATGAGGATATTTGCGGGTTTGACATCACGATGAACGAGGTGACGTTTGTGGGCATAGGCGAGTGCGTCGGTCAACTGCGACCCATAGGCCACTACTTCGCTCATGGACAATGGCGTGCGCGATAGTTGGTCCTGCAGGCTGCCACCACTGACGTAGGGCATCACCAGGAAGAGTACGCCGTTTTCCTCGCCAAAGTCGAAGAGTTGCACGATATTTGGGTGATCGAGCGCGGCGGCTACGCGAGCCTCGCGCAGAAAACGCTCGCGGAAGCCAGACCGGTCGGCAAGACGTCGGTCCAGCACCTTGACCGCAACATCGCGGCCGAGGCGAACATCGCGCGCCAGGTAGACCTGTGCCATTCCCCCTTCGCCGAGACGTCGTACAAGCTGGTATGCCCCCAGCTTCCACTCTCGCATGCTCCTGGTCCCTTCCTGGCTCACGTTTCCTTCAGATCTCCGCCATTATCCCTTTGAGACCGCTGTCGCCGCCCAATCCGGGCGGCTTGCATCCAGCGGGTCTCTCGCATTATACAGCCTTGTGGTACTGCGGCTCATAGTTATGACGCTACAGTACCATCCCTCTAACAACAGGGTACAGACGGAGTGGGAGCATTGTCATGTCTGCGAGGTGGTCTTGTCTGCCTCCGATTCGCCGGTAGATTCGGTTGTGGACTCGTCGCCAGGTTCGACTTCCACGTCTGGTTCGCTTTCGCTCTCGGTCGCTTGGGAGCGAGGGCGAAAGCGAGGGAGTGCGATGCGCAGGGGCAAAATACGTTCGCGGCGCTGCTCGGCTTCGAGGTTGTGCGCCCGTGCCTTGAGCAGATCATGAAGCGATACCATACCGACGACTTTGCGGGCATTATCTGGCTCGACGACAGGGAATCGCGTTAGGCCCGTGGAGGCCATACGAGACACGGCGACGCGCAGCGGCTCATCTGGATAGGCCACGACAGGGTCACTGTTCATTATGTCGGCCAGGCGTAAGTGTGCTAGTTCGCTGGCCTTGTCTTCAGCGGCCCGTTGCACATCGCTCCGCGCGACGACGCCGACCAGCAGACCGTCTTTGTCGGTGATTGGGAAGAGGTATTGGCCGCGCGGGCGGTCTCCATCCTGGATACGCTTCGCCAGATCGCGCACCAATGTATCGGGTGAGAGCGCGACAACGTTGGTCTGCGCCACCTCGCGCACGAACAGAATCTCCAGGGGATCGACCGCATACTCGCGGCTCAGGTGATAGCCCCGGCGAGCGACTTTCTCGGTGAGGATTGAGCGTTTCAATGTCAACACGGTGAAGCCGTGGGCGATCACGCAGGCGACCAGCAGCGGGAGAAGCGCGTTGACGTCGTGCGTCAATTCGAGCGTGAAAATGACGCCGGTAAATGGCGAGCGCATCGTGCCGCCCAGAATAGCGGCCATTGCGATCAACTCCCAGAAGCCGGTACCCTCGAAGGGCAGAATGAGCGCGAGTATACCCCCCAGCGCGCCGCCCATCATCAGCAATGGCGCCAGGACACCTCCCGAGGTGCCAGAACCGAGTGAGACCGACCAGATGATCGACTTCACGATCAATATGCCCAGGATGGTTCCTACAGCTACTTTCCCCTGAAGCAACGCATTGATTGTGGAATAGCCGACGCCAAGCGCCTGCGGGAAGATGAGTCCACCGAGGCCAATCACAACGCCACCAATAGCTGGCCACCACATCCAGTGGATTGGCAGCAGGCGGAATGCGTCTTCAGCGGCATAGACGGCCAGTGTCAGCAACGCAGATAGCGCCCCCGCCAGCACGCCTACGAGCACGCAGCCCATCTGGCCACCGACGCCAATGATCGCGTCATGCGCGGGGGTTGGAAAGAGCGGACCGGCGCCGATGAGATAGTAGCGGGCGGCGTCAGCTGTCACCGCAGCGAGAGCCACGGGAATGAGGCTGCGCGGCTTCCATTCAAAGAGCAGCAATTCAACGGCGAGCAAGGTAGACGCAATGGGCGCGGCGAAGGTGGCCGACATGCCAGCAGCGGCGCCCGCCACGAGAAGCGTCTTGCGCTCGGCGCTGGTGAGTCGTAGAAACTGCGCAATCAGCGAGCCAAACGCGCCGCCGGTCATGATGATCGGTCCTTCGGCGCCAAATGGACCACCTGAGCCAATGGAGATTGCCGAGGACAGCGGCTTGAGGATGGCGACGCGCGGCTGGATCTTACTGCCATTGATGAGAATGGCCTCAATCGCTTCAGGAATGCCGTGTCCGCGGATGCGCTCCGAGCCATAGCGCGCCATGAAGCCAACGATGAGGGCGCCGATGACTGGCACCAGGACGACGAGAATACCGAGCTGATTGCCTGCCGGAGAGACCAGGGTGGTATCCCAGCGCTGGAAGAAAAAGAGGTTGGTGAAGAGGCCGATGAGCCTGAGCAGCACGAGCGCCACAACCGCCCCCAGCAGGCCGATTATGATAGCCAGCGCGGACAAGATGATCACTCGTGGCGTGGTTGTGAAGTCGCCGAGCCGCTGTTCGTTGGTCTCTGCCTTCGCGGAGCGCCCTGTGAGTCGTAAGAACAAAGAATTCATTTCGCGCCTCCTGGCTGCCATATCGAATTGCATTTCCCCAGGTTGCGCGGAGAAGAAATGCGTGCGGATTGCACGCTGTAGATGGGGCAATACTCGATTTTTGCGGCGATTATGATGGGACGGCAACATGCCGGGGTCGTAACAGATCCGATGTTAGCTCGGAGAGCACGCGGCTCCGAAAAAAGGGCAACCTGCCGAGATTCCTCACTGTTCTTGCGCCACAGGATCGATGTGGCAGTGATTCCTCTCGGCGAACACACGCGCAGCATACAGCCTCCAGAAGTAATCCCTTTTCAGTAATTGTCGTCAATTGTCGTCGCGCGTTTTGGCACATACGAGTTTCCGCGCCATCTGCGCCGTACTACTTAGTATATCCCATTACGATATTGTGTCACAATCATGTCACACCCAACCGTCCCAACTTCGGAGCTACCACCCACTGATGCCTACGGGCTTGCGCCGCATCATTCCCCGTGCCGTTGCCGCAGGCGGATTGGCATGCTAAAATGTGCCGAACGCTACACACGGACTGAATGCATGAGTGGCAGTGTGTGGCAGTGTGTGGCAGTGTGTGGCAGAGTACAGGGTTATAGCCGAAAAACTCAGCCGTAGTAAAGCCAATCGTTGGCGTCGTGGCGGGTT
>JAICKD010000505.1 GCA_025928125.1 Ktedonobacterales bacterium | reverse complement strand
GTGGCGAGGCGTACAGCCTGATCGACCTGAACCGCGCGGGCGTCCCGCTGATGGAGATCGTCGGCGAGCCAGATATCCGCACGCCGGAGGAGGCGCGGCTCTACATGGAGAAGCTGCGCGCCATCCTACTCTATCTCGGCGTCAACTCCGGCCGCATGGAGGAGGGCGCGCTGCGCTGCGACGCGAACATCTCCGTCCGCCCGAAAGGGCAGAAGGAGTTTGGCGCAAAGGTCGAGATCAAGAATATGAACTCGTTCCGCGCGGTGGAGCGGGCGCTGGCCTACGAGGCGGAGCGCCAGGAGGCCGAGCTGCGCGCCGGACATAGAATCCCGCAGCAGACCCGCGGCTGGCGCGAGGACAAAGGCATCACGGTGGCGCAACGCACCAAGGAAGAGGCGAACGACTACCGCTACTTCCCGGAGCCAGACCTGCCACGGCTGGTCGTCAGCCGGGAGTGGGTCGAGCGGATTCGCGCTGAGATGCCTGAACTGCCTGACGCCAAACGCGAGCGCTTCATCGAGACGTATGAGCTGTCCGACTACGACGCCGACCAGCTGACGGCAGAGCGCGCGATGGCCGAGTATTTCGAGGCGGCGGCGCAGGCGCGACCGGCGAAGAACCGCATCGCGCGGGCCAAGTCGGTGGCGAACTGGGTGGTTGGCGACCTGCGGCGGCTGCTGAACGCGGCGGGGACGGATATCAGCGTAAGCCCGGTTGCGCCAGCGGCCATCGCCGAACTGGTGGAACTGGTGGAGGCGAACACCATCAACGGCAAGCAGGCGAAGGATGTGCTGGAGAAGGCGTTTGCCAGCGGCGAGGCGCCGGGGGCGATTGTCGCGCGTGAGGGCATCGCGCAGATCAGCGACCAGGGAGAGTTGGTGGCTGCCGTCGAGGCGGCGATAGCGGAGAATCCCAAAGCAGTCGAGGACTATAAATCGGGCAAGACCAGCGCGGTGCAATTTCTGGTCGGCCAGGTGATGAAACGGACAAAGGGCCGCGCGAAGCCCGACGCCGTGAGTCCGCTGCTGGTGGAGAAGCTCGAGAGCCTCTAAGATACGCCGGGCCAGCGTGTTACGGGGCATATCGAGCGGGCGATACACGGGATAGTTCGTGGAGTGTTGTCGGCCCAGAGCGCGGCAAATTGGCCGCATTTTCTTCGGAAGCATGTAGATGCTCAGTGAGGAGAGTTCTGGCTTATGCACAACGATGTGTCCAATGGGCGGCCCAATCCCTACGAGATGGCGGTGGCGCAGTTTGAGGAGGCAGCCGACCGGCTCAACCTCGACGAAGATCTGCGCGGCATCCTGCGGATGTCCAAGCGCGAGTTGACTGTTCACTTCCCCGTGCATATGGACAACGGCAGAACCCGCATGTTCACGGGCTTCCGCGTCCAGCACAACATCAATCGCGGACCAGCCAAAGGCGGCATCCGCTACGACGCCGCCGTCACGCTGGATGAGGTGCGCGCGCTGGCGATGTGGATGACGTGGAAGTGCGCGGTGGTCGATATCCCATTTGGGGGCGCAAAAGGTGGAGTCATCGTCGATCCCAAACAGCTGAGCGAGCAAGAGCTCGAGCATCTCACGCGCCGCTATACGACCGAGATTTCGGTGCTGATTGGTCCGGCCAGTGATATTCCCGCGCCTGATGTCAACACTAATGCGCAGACGATGGCGTGGATGATGGACACCTATTCGATGCACGCGGGCTTCTCGGTGCCTGCCGTCGTCACCGGTAAGCCGCTCTCCATCGGCGGCAGCGAGGGACGCAACGAGGCCACGGCGACTGGCGCGGTGGCGGTGATGAAGATGGCGGCGGATGAGCTGAAGATGCCGCTACGCGACCTGCGGGTGGCGATCCAGGGCTTCGGCAATGCGGGCGCGATTGCCGCCGAGATTCTGCACGCCGAAGGCCTTCGCGTGGTGGCGGTCAGTGATCGCTCCGGTGGCGTCTACGACGAGCGCGGCCTCGATGTCCCCGCTCTGCTGAAATACAAGCAAGAGCATGGCATCGTGACGGGCTTCCCCGGCGCGCAGGAGATAAGCCTCCAGGATACGCTGGAAGTTCCCTGCGATGTGCTGATTCCGGCGGCGACCGAGGGCGTTCTGACGAAGGAGAACGCGCCGCGCGTGCAGGCGCGCATCATCGTCGAGGCGGCCAATGGGCCGACCACGCCCGACGCCGATAAGATCTTCTTCGCGCGTGGCGTGCGGCTCGTCCCGGATATCCTGGCGAATGCCGCTGGCGTGACGGTCAGCTACTTCGAGTGGGTGCAGGATCTGCAAAACTTCTTCTGGGAGCCGGGCGAGGTGCAGGAGAAGCTGGCGCTGGTGATGGACAACGCCTATACCGCCGTCGCCAGGCTGGCGCACGACCAGGAGTGCGATCTGCGCACGGCGGCGAATATGGTTGCCATCAAGCGCGTCGCCGACGCCACGCAGCTGCGCGGGATTTATCCGTAAGGTTGGTTGGCGTATGCGCCGTTTTTAACGGGGCGCGCCCTCGGCCTTAAAAGGCCGGAGTAGTAGAAGAAGGGCTTAAAAGTCCGACAGGGCAGCGCATGCTGCCCTGCTCGCCCGTTGGGCGAGGTGGCCATTCATGGCCAATATCCGCCTTACTCCGGCCATTTATGGCCGAGAGAACCGCCCAACCTGGAGCAGACACACATGCCCGAGCGCAATGACGATCTCTGCGACGTTCCCGGCATCCTCGTCGGGCATGATACCGACCTGGAGGCAGGCACCGGCTGCACCGTCATCCGGTGCGCCTGGCCCGCGCTTGGCTCTGTGGATGTGCGTGGCGGCGCGCCCGGCACCCGCGAGACCGATCTGCTCGATCCGCGCTGCATGATGACCGAGGTGCATGCAGTCGTGCTGACAGGAGGCAGCGCCTTTGGGCTGGCCGCCGCCGACGGCGTCATGCGCGCGCTGGCGGATGAGGGCGTTGGCTTCGACGCAGGCCCAGCGCGGGTGCCGATTGTTCCGGCAGCGGTACTCTTCGATCTGGGTGTTGGCCGCGCCGATGTTCGGCCCGATGCGGCGTCGGGAATGCGGGCGCTACAGGCGGCGACAGATGGGCCGATTGCGCAGGGAACAGTGGGCGCGGGTACCGGGGCGACGGTCGGCAAGATGGCTGGCCCGGCGCTCGCCGTCAAGGGTGGCGTTGGTTCCGCCAGCGAGCAACTGCCCGATGGCCACATCATCGGCGTGCTGGTCGCCGTCAACGCGCTTGGCGACATCTACGACGCCGAAACGGGGCAGCTGCTGGCGGGCGCGCGCAGCCCCTCGGGCCAACGCTGGCTGGCGGACGATACCGCCGCCGCGCGGAGTGGCGCGCAGACATCGCCCGCCCCAGCGTCGCCGCCAGTTCCGGGTACGCAGACGACGCTGGCTGTCATCGCGACCGACGCGCCCTTCACCAAAGCCGAGCTGGCCAAGCTTGCCCAGATGGCGCACGATGGGC
>JAICKD010000196.1 GCA_025928125.1 Ktedonobacterales bacterium | reverse complement strand
GTCCTGGACCGATTCACCGACATTGTCTTCGCGTTCCCGGGCCTGCTGCTCATTCTGCTGATGGGCGCGTCGCTTGGCCCGCTTTTTGATAACTGGTTCCATAACAACGCCGTCTTCGGGCGCATGCTCTTATTGACGCTCGCCATTGGATTGCTCTCGTGGCCATTGATGATGCGCTACGTACGCGGGCAAACGCTCGAATTGAAAGAGCGCCAGTTTGTCGAGGCGGCCCATACCGTCGGCACCAGCACCTTCAACATTCTGAGACGACACATCGTGCCGAATGTGCTCCCGATTGTTATCGTCGCGTCGACGCTCAACATCCTTGCCACCATCGTCGGTGAGGCAGGCATCAGCCTGCTCGGCGCCGGATTGCAGCCGCCCGCTACCAGCCTGGGCCTGATGATCTCCGACGCGCAGACGAAGATCTATTCGCCCGCGTGGACTGAAGAGCTGTGGCCCTGCCTTGTGCTGATCATTATCGTCATCTCCTTCTCGTTCATGGGTGATGGTGTCAGCGACGCCTTCAACCCGCGCAAGAAGGACTAGTGGACTCGATTCATTGCGGCATGATATGTGGCGTGGCGCGGTGACCCGCAATGGCATCGCGCCAGGTGATTTGCATCAGGCGTCTCTACAGCATATGCTGAGAGGTAATGATCTCGTCGCGCGTTCGTGATGAGATTTTGATCGATTCGAGGTATACATGGCCGAAACGTTGCTGGAAGTAAAGAACCTCCAGACACACTTTTACACCCGTAGCGGGGTTGCCAAAGCGGTAGAAGATGTGTCCTTTACCCTCAATGAGAGCGAGACGCTCGGGTTGGTGGGTGAGAGCGGCTGTGGGAAGAGTGTTACCTCGCTCTCGATTATGCGGCTGATTAGCCCACCAGGGAAAGTCGTCGGCGGCGAGATCCTCTACAAGGGCGATGACATTCTGGACATGGACCAGGAAGATCTCTATAAGCTGCGCGGCGGCCAGATTGCGATGATCTTCCAGGATCCCATGACCTCGCTCAACCCAGTGCTGCCGATTGGCTTCCAAATTGCCGAGGCTGTCAAGGCGCACCTGAAGATGGATGACACCGCCGCGATGAATCGGGCCGCCGAGATGCTCGATCGCGTGCGTATTCCTGAGGCGCGCAGGCGGCTAAAGGATTATCCGCACCAGTTCAGCGGCGGCATGCGACAGCGCGTGATGATCGCCATCGCGCTCTCCTGTAACCCCCAAATCTTGATCGCCGACGAGCCGACCACCGCTCTCGATGTGACGATTCAGGCGCAGGTGCTGGACCTGATGAAGGGCCTGGCGACAGAGTTCCGCACGGCGACGCTGCTCATCACCCATGATCTGGGCGTTGTGGCCGGGACCTGTGATCGCGTCTGCGTGATGTATGCCGGGCGCGTGGTGGAGACCGCTCCGACGGCCGCCATCTTTAAGACCCCGGCGCATCCCTACACCCAGGCGCTACTGGCAGCCGTACCCCGACCGGAGCAACAGCGTGGGGAGCGCCTCGCCGCGATTGGCGGTCAGCCACCGAATCTGGTCAACCTTCCGCCGGGATGCCCATTCGCGCCGCGCTGTCGTAAGGCGCAGCCACGGTGCCGCCAGGAGCTTCCTCTGTTGGAAAACGTCGGCCCGAATCAGCGGGCGGCGTGTTTCTACCCATATTGAGCTACGGAATAATCTATACTGGATCCGACGCCAGTGTTGCGGCGGCAATGCGGGTAACGAGGGAGAGAGTTCATGGCGGCAGAATCGACACAATCCGGCGTTCCGGCGCAACCAACCGGGGACACGCTGGTCGATATTCGTAACTTGAAGGTGCATTTCCCGATCAAGGGTGGCCTGCTCGGACGCGCGGTTGCCGCAGTCAAGGCCGTGGACGGCGTAGACCTGCAAGTGAAGCAGGGTGAGGTGCTGGGCCTGGTGGGCGAGAGCGGCTGTGGCAAGTCCACGCTGGGGCGCGCGGTGCTGCAATTGATCAAGCCGACGGCGGGCGAGGTCTACTTCAAGGGCGAAGAGATCAGCCATCTCAGCACCAGCCAGATCCGCCACAAGCGCGCCAATATGCAGATGATCTTCCAGGATCCCTTCAGCTCGCTCGACCCACGATACACCGTGGGGCGGGTTGTCGCCGAGCCGCTCGATAACTTCAACCGTGGCACCCGGCAGGAGCGGTTGGATCGCGTCAAAGAGCTGCTTCAGGTGGTGGGACTCAACCCCAACTATGTGAACCGCTATCCGCACGAATTCAGCGGCGGCCAGCGCCAGCGTATCGGCATCGCGCGCGCGCTCGCGTTGAATCCGCAGTTCATCGTGGCTGACGAGCCGATCTCCGCGCTCGATGTCTCGATTCAGGCGCAGGTGCTGAATCTGCTGCTCGATCTGCAGAACCAGTTCAATCTGACGTACCTGTTCATCGCGCACAATCTGGCGGCTATCAAGCATATCAGCAATCGAGTCGCGGTGATGTATCTGGGGCATATCGTCGAGCTTGGCAACGCTGAAGAAGTCTACAGCAACCCGCAGCATCCGTATACCATCGCGCTGCTCTCGGCCAGCCCGCTCACGGACCCTGATCTGGAGCGCCAGCGCAAGCGCATCATTCTGGTCGGCGACGTTCCCAGCCCGGTGAACCCACCAGCGGGTTGCCCGTTTAATCCCCGCTGCTGGCGCGCTCAGGCGATTTGCCGCGAGGTCGCGCCGCCGCTGGAGGCCAAACGCCCCAACCATCTGGCGGCGTGCCACTTCCCGGGGCCAGAGGGACAATAACAGCCTATCGAGTTGGGCTGGCGCTCTAAAGCTCGCGCGCCAGTAACTAGGTACTTCGTTCCCCCATTCTGCGTACTGCGGAGTGGGGGTATTGTACTCGTGAGAATTAGCTGGACGTCCTATGGTTGAGATGCTAGAATGCACATAGGGTCGGTCGTCCACAGATGGTGGTCGGTCGCCCGTGCATGCCAGGCAAGCAGCGTGGCTTGTTTGGCTGTACACCTCGATGAGGAGGACGTATGAAGTTACGTGGTTTGCGGCAGGTACGGCAAAGGAATGGCCTCAGCCTCGGTCAGTTGGCCGAGTTGACCGGTTTGCGCCGGGAGACTATTGCTCGCTTTGAGCAAGGCAAAGAGGATCCACAGCCCTACGCGGTTCATCGTCTCGCCGCTATCCTGGAGGCCAGTGTAGCGGACCTGGTCGGCAACTTGTCTGGCCTGGGGGCGGAACACCTGCGCAACGCCAGCAAGCGGGAGCATCTGCTGCCAACGGGCTGATTCCGCTGGCGCGGCGCGGCCTCCGCTCGGACAACCGTACCTTTTCGGAGTGTCACTACCCGGGATGCCACTGTTTGGCATCCCGTTTTTTGGCGCCAGCATCCGCTTGTCCGCTCGCGCGCATCGTGTCGCTCGTTACGCGGGATCGGCGCTATGGTCCTCGGCGGGAACGTCGTCTGACGAGCTATCTGGCTCTGCCATTGGCTCGGACGCGGCATTGGCCGCGTCATCGGGCGTGGCGTCGGGCGTGGCGTTGGTCTCAGCCTGCCCGGTAGATTCGAGCGCGGGCAGCGGCTTCGTCTCCATAGCGCGTAGCGGAGTCGTCTCTGACGTCGGCTCTGGCGCCGCCTCATCCGTCGATTCTGGGGCGGGTTGTTCCACTTGCTCCATCCGCGTCACCCCTGACATCTCTGGCGTCTCACGCTGCGCTGCCTCTACCGGCTGATCGGGCGAGGCCTGGTCTGCTGTTGATGTTGTGACCGCCTCGTTTGGTGTCTCCGCTGGCGTCTCCTCTTGCATGTCCCGTGTGTCTGGTACATCTTGCGCTTCTGGCTCCCCCGCTGGCTGCGCGTTGGATGGTGGTGGTGGCGGAGCGCTACCACTCGCGTCGTCATCGAGCGGGAAAATGCGCATCGGCGTGAGCGGGCCGCTGCCAGTCGGGAAGATGGGCGACGGCTGAATCGCGGGCATCGGCACGGTCGCCTCCAGCGACATGTCGCCGTCTGCCGTGCCATTCGCGGCAGGCGCCGATGTGGATGTGGCGAATGGGTCCGCGGGGGGCGCGCCAGCGAACGGATTGGCGGGGTACGACATCGCTGGAGGAGTAGTTCCTGGGGACGACGTTGCTGGAAATGGCACGGCGGGGAACGAGGACGCGGGCGTCGAGGTGGTTCTGCCGGGAGTCAGCCCCGACGATACGCCCGACGAGTAGAGCGGGAGACTGGTCGATGAACTGGCGGGACCGCCATGCAGGCGCTCGTTCAGCCGGAACATCTCAATCTTGGCCTGGAGAATGGCCGCCAGTTCGGCCAGCTGGTCCATCGAGGCGCGCATATACTCGGCGCCTTCCCAGGTGGCGCCAGTGATGCCCGCGATGGCGTTCATCGTGCCTGAGACGGCAGTCGTGGCCTTTGCCTGTTCCTCGGCGGTGCGGTGTACCACCGCGATCTCGCCGATAATTTCCTGGATGACGGTATCGATGGCATGGAGCGCGGTACCGCTACGTGTGACCAGATCAGAGAGCTGCACGACCTGTTGTGTCGCGTATTCCACCGTGACGGCAACCTGATTCGTCTCGTTCTGGATGCCCTTGATGCGCGCATGGATCTGCTTGGTGGCGTCGTTGCTATTCTGGGCGAGATTGCGAATCTCGCGCGCGACGATGGCGAATCCGCTGCCGTGCTCGCCCGCGTTGGCCGCCTCGATGGCCGCGTTGAGCGCCAGCAGGTGGGTCTGGCTGGCGAACTCTGAGACGAGCTGGATGACATTGCTGATTTCCTGGCTACTCTCCCCCAGGCGCTTGATGCGCCGGGCGGCTTGCAGCGTAATCTCGCGCACCGCGCTCATGCCCTCGCCCGCGCGCTCTGCCGCTTCGCGTCCGTCGTTCGAGATGCTGTTGGCCTCCTCAGCGATGGCGCGGGAGGCCGCCGCCTTCGTGACGATCTGGCGCATCTGCTCTGAGGTGCGCTGGATGGTCTGTGAGGCGGTCTGTATCTGCTCGGCCTGCTGCTGGGCGCCGCTCACCAGTTGGAGCGCCGCGTTGCGCATCTCGCTGGCCTGCTGCTGGACCACCATGCCCGCTTCTCGCACGTCCGCCAGCACGTTGCCCAGCGTCTCGGAGACATCGTTGAGCGCCCCCGCGACATGGGTTAGCGCGGAGGTGCGCAGGTGCGCGCGTGAGCTGAGGTCGCGCTGGCGCATGCGATCCAGATGGGTGAGCAGTTCCTCCAGACCCTGCTGGAGCGCCTGGCGCTCGTGATCGCGCTCCTGGAAGAGTCTAGCGGTGTCGAGTGCGGTCGCCGCCTGGTTGGCGAGCAACTCGATGACTTCCACCGTGTCAAACGAAGGGATCTTGCCGTCCTCTGGCAAATCGAGCGAGATGATGCCGAGCAGGCGGTTCTCGCGAACGCTGATCAGCGGGACAAAGAAGACATCATCGGGATGCCAGGCATTGGGGCTGCGCGGCGGGGCGACGGCGGATGGCGTCAGCAGCGTGATGCCGCCCGCGCCTTCGAGCAGGTACTTATGCTCGTGGCCAATGAAATACGAGCGAGTGCGGCTCACCTGAAAGTCCGGGCGCATCAGCGAGAGAATGTGGTCCACTGGCGGCGGGTCGTTGAGGAGCCGCTGCCGTTCCGCGTCGGAGATTCCGGCTGTGGCGACGATGGCAAAGAAGCGATTGCCCGGTATGATGAGGTTGACAACGGCTGCCCGGAATCCCAGGGTGGAGTGAATCGTCTGGGCGACCAGCGCGCAGATCGCTTCCGGTGGCATATCGGCGCGTAAGGCGGCGCTGGCGCGCACGACCTCCTTGATTTGCTGCGCTCGGTGTTCCAGATCTGACGCGGACGCCGGTCGGCTTCCCCGATTCATCATCGTCCCCTCCTCGCTCTTCGCCGCGCCGGGTGCTCTATGCGCGCTCTTTTCGGTATCGCCAGCCATCCAGATGATTATTGCATGTTATCCCGCGCTGAACCAGCTTACCATACGTCCATGCGCGCGGCAATTGGATGGGGGGGGTGGGTACCTCCGCCTGCGATTCCGTCGCGTCATGGTCTGCCATAGCCTATCATCCTCCGCGCGCGCGCACTCCACACGTAGTATATCGCTGTACGGCGTCCTCTTGGCCAGGGCGATAGAATGGGTATACAGTGTGGTCCATGATCAGGCCCACCGGAAAGGAGCGTGCGCATATGCCACATATCCATACCGTCCCCTATGATGAATCGGACGGGATGTTGCGCCGTGAGTATGACGCGGCGATCAAGCGTGCGGGCAAGGTTTTCAACGTTGTGGGCATTCAGAGCCTGCACCCCCGCGTGCTGCGCGCTTCTATCGCGCTGTATCAGACGCTAATGATGGGCGAGGGCGCGCTCCCCCGCTGGACGCGCGAGCTGCTGGCGGTGGTTGT
>JAICKD010000390.1 GCA_025928125.1 Ktedonobacterales bacterium | reverse complement strand
TGCATGGGGCAAGGCGCACGAGGAGGTCGTCTCGGACTTCAGCTTCATACCCTTCCGCGATGAAATCACGGTGGACTACGCGGAGGGCGAGACCGCCGATGTGACGATGCATGACGGTGCGGTCATCCACCTCAAGAAGCTCGACGGCAGCCATGACCCGCGCGACCGTATGGCCGCGATACGCCTGCTCGACGAGGCCAAGGCGAAGCAGGAGTTCATCACGGGCCTGATCTACATCAACGAGGAACGCCCCGCACTCAATGAGCTTGAGCGGCTGCCCGAGACACCGCTGGCGCACATGGGTACTGACAGGCTCCGCCCATCACGCGGCGCGCTCGACGCGCTGATGAAAGATTTGATGTAGACTCTGCAAACAACGCAAGGGTTACGCAGACGCCGACGGGGTAGCTCGCCTCGTCGGCTTTGCATTACCTTTTTCGACTTGAGTTAGAGACAGAGCAGCTATGGGCAGCCTACGGCATAACGTAAACCGCGACCGTATGACCGCATATACGACCGAACAGGGAAGGGAAAACCAGGGCCTATGCTGCCATTCACGATGCTTGAGACCAACAGACTGCGCTTGAGGCACTTTCGGGATGATGACTGTGCGCCTTTCATGGCGTATCGCAATGACCCAGAGGTCGCCAGATACCAAAGCTGGGAAGGGATCACCGAATCTGAGGCGCGCGCATTAATTCAAGACGTGAAGGAGATTCAACCATGGGCGCCGGGAGAATGGCTTCAAATCGCCATCGAACTCAAAGAAACGGGGCTGCTGGTGGGCGATTGCGCAGTGAAGATTGAAGAGGATGATGAGCGCCAGGCTGAAATCGGCTACACGCTCTCGCGCGTCTACCAGGGACGTGGTATCGCGTCAGAAGCCGTCTCGTGTGTTCTGGAGCACCTGTTCGCGTCACTCGGATTGCATCGGGTGATCGCGATTACCGATTGCGAGAATGCCCCGTCAGTCGCCTTACTGGAGCGTCTTGGCCTACGCCGCGAAGGGCATTTTCACCAGAACGTCTGGTTTAAGGGCAAGTGGGGGGACGAGTATCTCTATGCAATGCTGCAAGAGGAATGGCAAAACATGCACAGCACGAACAACCCACTATGAACGCGATGGGTAGCGGCAGATTTTCTCCGCAAGATTTCTGCCTTGTGGAGCATACTGTTCCTGGTGATACAATGCCGCTGTGCTTCCAGGTCTCGCTGGCGCACTAGCTCTGTGGGGGAGGAACCGCTTACGGCAAGAAACGAACGGGTCATCAATCTGCGCGCGGAACAACGTCCCGAACGCGCGTATCTCATCGCGGTGGACAACGAGAGCGAGGAATCGCTCTGGAGCGCCGATGATTCGCTGGAGGAACTGGCGGCGCTGGCACGCACAGCGGGCGCGGAGGTCGTCGGCTCGGGGGTCCAGCGGCTGAAATCGGTGAATCCGACCCTCTACGTCGGTAAGGGACGCGCACAAGAACTGGCGATGCTGCGCGATGAGCTGGACTTCTCCCTGTTGATCGTGGATGACGAGCTTGCGCCGACGCAGCAACGCAACCTTGAGAAGACCGTGGGCGCGCGCGTGATCGACCGTACCGCACTCATTCTCGATATTTTCGCGCAGCATGCCCATACCCGCGAGGGCCAGCTTCAGGTCGAGCTGGCGCAGCTGGAGTACCGCCTGCCACGGCTTGCCGGTAGCTCACGCGGTGAGATGTCGCGCCTGGGCGGCGGCTCGCGCGGGTCTGGCGGCGGCGGTGTTGGCGGCGCGATTGGCGTACGCGGCCCAGGCGAGACGAAGCTGGAAATGGACCGGCGCAGAATTCGCGCGCGCATTGCCGAGCTACACCGGGATCTGGGGGTAGTCCGTCAGCAGCGCAGCCTGCAACGGCGACAGCGCGAGGCGCGCGCCATTCCTGTGGTCGCGGTGGTGGGCTATACCAATGCGGGCAAGTCCACGCTCTTCAATACGCTGACTGCGGCGTCGGTGCTGGCTGAGAACAAGCTCTTCGCCACCCTCGATCCGACAACCCGCTACCTGACGCTGCCCAGCCACCAGGAGGTGCTGCTGACCGATACTGTCGGCTTCATCCAGAAGCTGCCGACGACGCTCGTCGCGGCGTTTCGCGGGACGCTCGAAGAGGTCGTCGAGGCGGATGTGCTGCTGGAAGTGGTGGACGCCACGCACGAGAACGCTATCGAGCAGAGCCAGACGGTAGACGACGTCTTGCGCGAGCTAGGCGCCGCTGAGAAGCCGCGTGTGACGGCGCTCAACAAGGTCGATCTGCTCGACAACCCAGACGAGGTTGACCTGTCGCTTTATCCCAATGCCGTCGCGGTCTCGGCGCGCACGGGGGCGAATCTCGATCTGCTCTTGCGCGCACTCGGCGAGGCGCTTGCCGACGAGATGGTGCGCTACACGGTGCTGCTGCCCTACGACCGTGGCGATATGGTCGAGGTGTTTCACCGGCGCGGCCATGTCATGCGGCAGGAGGCTCAGGAGACTGGCACGCTGATCGAGGGTACGCTGCCCCGGCAGATCGTCGCGGCCTTCGCGCCATGGCGTGTAGCGCCCGCTGTCTCCCGCCGGACCGCGCACCGCCAGCGGGTACGCGAGAGCCAGGCAACGCCGCAGCCACAGCAGACGGTGTGAAACGCCCCCACTTGCCGCAATAGTGTGAACTTGCTCCTTTTCGAGCGAGCGCTGCGCCTGTACAATGTCTTCAACATCCACGGCCAGATTGTTAGCCTGGAAGAGGAGAGATTGTATGGGCGCCATTGTGCTCTGCGCATTTCCATTCCCTATTGACCTGCCCAGCCAGATGCAGGGATTCCCTACCGCTATTATCATCGCGATCAATATTGCTCTGGCGCTGGTCCTCACATTGCTCGTACTGTTCGTGATCCGCATCATCCGTGTTGGACGCCGACTTCGCAGTGTCAGTCGCGAGGGCCGCCGCATCTCAGCCGCCGATCAGGATCCGCTTCCACTCACCAGCTTCCGCCGCAACGGCGTGCCTGGCGACCCATTGAACTTGCGCATGGTGGCATCCGAGGCACAGCTTGGCGCGGCGTTTGCCAACGCTGGCTGGTACCGCGCCGACGAGATTTCCTTCATCACCGCGTTGCGCATCTCGATTGATTCGCTGCTGGCGCGCAAATATAGCACAGCGCCCGTCAGCAATCTTTACCTCTTTGGCCGCCGCCAGGATATCGCCTTCGAGCAGCCCGGCCGGAGCGTGCGCGAGCGCGATCACGTCCGCTTCTGGAAAACGTCCACTCCCGACAAGCATGGGCGTCCGCTCTGGATTGGCGGAGCGACGAAGGACATTCGCGTAGCGCTCTCACCGCGAACCCATATGCCCACGCATCTGATTGCGCCCGATGTGGATACCGAGCGCGACTTCCTGGTCGAAGACCTTTCAGCCACTGGCTGGGTCGTCCACGTCGAGTATGCCCCTGGCTTCGGACACGAAATCCAGCGCGATAACGGGGATGGCGGCAGATATCATAGCGATGGCGCGGTCGCCATGATGCAATTGGCCGACGTGCCGGTGTTGCCACTCGCCGCGCAAGTTCGCGGACCGATACCGGCGCAGTTCGTCAAGAACGTGATCGCGCCAGTGTTTCGCAATCGGCTTCCCAAGAGCGGACGCGAGCGCGCCGCCAAGGTCCAGGCGGAGCGCGCGGCTAGTTCTTCTCGGTTAAAGAAACCGGATGTATCATGAAATCGAAGGCCATCCAGAAGCTCTTGGAGTGGCGATAGAACAGGAATGGCAGGGCAATCACCAGCGGAACGCCGATACTCATGACCAGAACCGGCGACACCTGCATGATCGCCAGCGGGATGGCGCCTGCCGCCGCCAGAAACTCCGCCACGACCAGATTGACGGCAACCGCGCCAGTCCAGTACCCTTCCTCACGCTCGAAGATCCAGCCACAGTTCGAGCAGTGATCGTTCATGGTAAAGCCATGGCTGAAGAGCTTGCCCCGCCCGCAATAGGGACAGCGCAGGCGCAGCGCGTGCCAGAATAGGCGATGCGCCGGAACCTGATACTGATATTGCTTCATGAACGACCACTCCTTCCCTGCCGCGACATCCTTGCGCGGCGTCACTATTCACCCTTCATTATACCCCAAATACCATACCCCAGATGCCGCAAAATATCAGGAATTACCGTCCTCCATCGCCTCCGCGGCGGAATGTGGAGATGGCTCGGCATCATCGGGCATGTCGCGTATGTGGTGGTCGTCGTTGTAGTGGACCAACCGCCAGCGGGACAGCCCGGCTTTG
>JAICKD010000181.1 GCA_025928125.1 Ktedonobacterales bacterium | reverse complement strand
GAGCGAGACCGTCTCGCGCGCCACCTTCCACGGCCGCCGCCGCGAGAGCGGCGAGATGATCGCGCCCAGCCGGACGGTTTTTGTGCGCAGCGCCATCGCCGCCATCGTCACCCACGGGTCATACATCGGCCCCGCGTCCTTGATGTAGATGCCGTCCCAGTAAAACATCCCATCCCAGCCAGCGTTCTCACCCTCCGCCGCCATCTCAGCCACTGTCTGGATATCGCCGCCAGGAATGATGAACCCGTACTTCATACCCGCTCCTTCATCTGGTCCCCCTCCCCCTTTAGGGGAGGGGGGCGTCCGCTCATTCCCCTCTCCCTGCAAGGGGGAGGGGTTAGGGGAGGGGGCGGCACGTACCTGTAAACCGCCTTAGCCGCAGCATAACCGCCAATTCATGACATCCACTGTCATATTTGACGACGCGCTCTTCGTGGCGCATTTCTCCCCTGATTTGTTGCGGTCATGCCACAGTGCTATGCTTGAGGATGGCGCGGAACGTGTGCGGAGAAAAGGCGGCGACAGCGTGGGAGCGACAGTGCTGACGTGGTGGAATGCGGACCCGGTGACGCTGGGGCTGCTCGTCGTCCTCCTCGGCGGCTACCTGCTCGCCCTTGGCCCGCTGCGCGAGCGACTGCTACCAGGCGTCGTCGTGCCGCGCGGGCGCATCATCGCCTATCTCAGTGGCGTCGCGCTGCTGGCGCTGGCCCTGCTCTCACCGCTCGATACGCTGGGACGCGAGTATTTGCTGACGGCGCGGGTCACGCAAATCCTCATCATCGTCACCTTCGTCGCGCCGCTGCTGATGATCGGGCTGCCCGACGAGCTGGCGCAGCGACTCCTCCCAGTGCGGAGCTGGCGCGAGGCGGCAGGCACGCCGCTCTTCGTCGTCATCATGGTGCTTGCCTTCAACACCATCGTGCTCTTCTGGCAAATCCCACGCTATTTTGACCTCGCGGCGCAAGATACGCTCTGGCATAACGTCGCCAATATCAGCTATCTGCTGGCGGGCGTACTGACCTGGTGGCCACTGCTGACGCCCGCCGACCGGCGCGCGCGGATGTCCAGCCCGCTCCAGATGGCCTATCTCGCGCTGGAAAGCCTGCCGATCGATGTCTTCGGCATCGCCATCATCTTCGCGCCGGGTGTGCTCTATTCCGTCTATGCCCATGCGCCGCGTGTCACCGCGCTTTCGGCGATAGTTGATCAGCAGGTGGCCGGAGCATTGCTGGCGCTGCCGGGCAATCTGCTCGACATCCTCTTCATGAGCATCATCTTCTTCGTCTGGATCGACCGCATCGAGCAGGCCCAGCGCCAACGAGAGCGGGCAGAGATCGAGCGCGAGCTGGCCGCCGAAACGGCAAGTGACACAAAAGACAAGGCAACCGACGGCACGCCAGCCAGTGCGGATGCAACCTCCATAGACGCTGCGGACTGAATGCGTCTCATACTAAGTTTGCCGTCTGACCCGATTGCCATCTCGTCAGAGTTTGCCCACCTCAGGATTAGCCGCAGGGCTTCAGCCTGCGGCCCGCTCACTTTAGCTGAAACCCGGCCCTCTGGCGGTTACCCGCGGCATTCATGCCGCGAACCCGCTCCACCACTAACCTTGCCATCTGCGCGCCATTCCCCCTCCGCATGTGTGGGGGGGCTGCCTCCACCCTCACGGCAACACGGGTGGTGTTGGCGGTGGAGTGACGTCGGCGGGCGACTGGTAGCGGGCGAAGGCGTCGAGCAGGGCGGCGGGGTCGGTCTCGCGGAGCAGTAGGTCAGTCTGTGCCGGTGGGATGAAGCCCTCATTCGAGGCATGCGCGACAAACGCCAGCAGCGTGGCAAAATAGTCATGAACTTCGAGCAGCCCAACAGGCTTCTGATGGATGCCAACCTGCGCCCACGTGACCGCCTCGAAGAGTTCGTCACAGGTGCCATAGCCACCGGGCAACGCAATAAAGCCATCGGAGAGCTGGGCCATCAGCGCCTTGCGCTCGTGCATGCTGCCCACCTCAAATAACTCCGTCAGCCCCTGGTGGGCGACCTCATGCGCGAACAGACCATGCGGCATCACGCCGATCACCTCGCCGCCCGCCGCCAGCGCCGCATCGGCGACGACGCCCATCAGCCCGCGACTCGCCCCGCCATAGACCAGCCCCAGCCCCCGTTGGGCCAGCTCGCAGCCAAGCGCCTGCGCCACCTCGGTATAGACTGGCCGCCCACCCGGCGACGAGCCGGCAAAGACACAGATTCTCCGCACGTGTGATAGTCCTCAGTTTCCATAGTCTCTGCTTGTTGGTCGCTGGTTACCAATGGTAATACTGGAGGCGTCGGCTGAACGCCACATAGCAGGAAGGCAAGGCCATCTCAGGGAAAAGATAACCTCCCATGTCAAGTGGCAAGCGGCATGGCTGTTCCTGGGGACCGCGAGGCGGCTTACCCTGGCGGGACCAGCCCGATGCGCCGCGCCAGCTCATCGGCGGTGGTATAGGGGTCACGGTTGCGCTCGACCACCTCGGCCACTAGCCGGTCCCACTCATCGGCGCCAATGGTCGCCTCGATCTTCTCGATCAGCGCCTGATGCAGCAGCGCCAGCATCTCACTGCGCGCCTGCTGACCGCTCCGGCTGGCGAGCATGCCCGACGTCCGTAGCGTGGCGAGGTGCGCGGCGAGCTTGTCGGCCAGTTCGGGTACGCCGTCACCCGTCATGGCGTTCGTTCTGACGATGGGGACGCGCCAGACGCGCTCCTTGCGGTGCTCGTCCAGGTGTAGCAACATACGTAGCTCGGCGGCGGTCTGGTCGGCGCCGGGGCGGTCAGCCTTATTGACGACAAAGATATCGGCAATCTCGAGGATGCCCGCCTTGATCGCCTGGATGTCGTCGCCCATGCCCGGCACCGTCACCACGACGACGCTCTGCGCCGCACGGACGATCTCGACCTCCGCCTGGCCCGCGCCCACCGTCTCGATGATGATCGTATCGAAGCCCGCCGCGTCCAGCGCGCGCACCACATCGCGCGTGGAGGCGGCCAGCCCGCCAAGGCTGCCCCGGCTCGCCATGCTGCGGATGAAGACGTTGGGGTCGCCCGCTAGCTCCTGCATGCGGATGCGGTCGCCCAAAATGGCGCCGCCAGTGAACGGGCTGCTGGGGTCTACGGCGAGGATGCCGATGCGCTGCTCGCGCTTGCGCAGCTCCCGCGCCAGTTGCATCACCAGCGTGCTCTTGCCCGCGCCGGGCGAGCCAGTGAAGCCGACGATGTGCGCGTGGCCGCCGTGCGCATGCAGTTCCGCGAGGATGGCGCGTGTCTCGGGCGCGCCGTTTTCGATCAGCGTGACGACCCGCGCCAGCGCTCGCCGGTCGCCCGCGAGCAATCGCGCGACGATATCAGTCTGCGCCATGCGAGTGGGCCGTTTCCTGTGCCGCGTCTGTGGCGTCCGTGTCCGCGCTGGACCGAGCGAGCGGCGCCAGATCGTGGGAGAGCCGGTCGGTATTGATATTCGCCCGCACAAACTCGGTGATGGTGGAAAGTGAAGTGCCTGGCCCAAAGTTGCCCCGGATGCCCATCGCTTCGATGGCTGGCAGGTCCTCGTCGGGCAGAATACCGCCCGCCATCACCAGCACATCATCGACGCCATTCTCCTTGAGCAGTTCCATCACTTTCGGGAAGATCGCCATATGCGCGCCGGAGAGAATGCTCATCAGAATGGCGTCCACATCTTCCTGGATGGCCGCCTCGACAATCATCGGCGGCGTCTGGCGAATGCCGGTATAGATGACCTCCATCCCGGCGTCGCGCAGCGCCCGCGCCAGCACCTTCGCGCCGCGATCATGCCCATCCAGCCCTGGTTTGGCAACCAGCACGCGTATCTTGCGTTGTTCCGCCATATGTCTACGAGGTGGCGTCCCAGCGGCCCACCTCGCCTTCCCCCTTTCAGCGCCATTGCTGTTTTGTTGCGCTTGCCGTGTTCATCGCTCTGCCATCGTAGCGCGCTCCCATGCGCGGCTACACCGCGATTGTACACGCCGGGTCGCGGTGTAGCAAGGCTGCTGATGAGAACCCGTCATCGCCGCACGAGAGAATCCCGCGCCGCGAAAGCGCCTTAGAGTTCCTATCAATTCCCGTTCTTAGCCGCGGCATTCATGCCGCGACGTCGGCCTACTCCCATCATTGCCATTGGGGGCATGACAGTTCTGTTAAGTGTTCTTAACTGAGCGAAAATGTCGGCGAGGCGGCCATGGAGCCTGTCGCCATTTCCTGTTTCTGGAGGGAGTAGTTGAGGACCGCCCGGTAGGTTCCGGCTGGCCAGGGCGCTGGATGTATCTGGCCCGCGCTCGGCGAAAGGGTGATCTTCATGTTCGCGCCTGCCTTAACCTCCACTTGCACGGTCATGCGCCCCTGCGCGCAGCCACCTACCGGCTGCCAGCCAGAAGCCGTCTGTCGCTGGAGCGTGAGAATAGTGCAGCTTGTCTGGTGGTCAAAGGTGAAGATGCTGGTCGAGCGGCCATTGATGAGGGTCACGATAATGGTGGCCGAGGTCGTGTACGAGGCGTGATCGGTGGTCAGCGTAATCGCATTCGTCGGTGGTACAGATGACACGGGCGTTCCTCCCGATGTTGCTGTGGAGGCTGCCGTCGCCGCTGGCGTATTGCCCGTCGTGCCTCCCGGCTGCTCGCCCGTCGTCGTGACGCCACACGCGGCCAGCATCAGTACCAACGCCACAGGCACTATCCGTCCTACGCGCTTCAATGGTGGGAAGTGAATGACTCGCATGCTGATCTCCTTTCCTAATCCTCTAGAGAGACGCTGCCATCTCGCTACAGGTTCCCAAGGCTGGCGGGCGACTCATCTAACGGCTTCCCATCCAGCATACAGCATGCGGACTCAATGCTGTTACACTACCCACCACACAGCGGGCAGGGCAGGTAGCCAGCCTCTTGCGCGGCGGCGGCGCTGGCGAAGATACGCGGCGGGAAGGCCCAGCGCGCGCGACTCCGTGCGCACCCTGGCGCGCAATACAGTGACGCGCCACGAATGCCCAGCGCGGGCGTTATGCCTCCGTTGCGAGCGCGGAGATCGTCCGCCCAGACATCGTAGGAGTCGGCGTCATGGGGGATAGCGCCCTCCATCGCCAGCAGCCGCGCTTTGAGCGGCAACCCCGGCCCATAGCCAGTCAGCCGTCCATCGCTCCCGACGATGCGGTGGCAGGGGACGAATGGCGCGACCGGATTGGCCCCGTTGGCCGCGCCCACCGCCCGGATCGCCGTGGGCGAGCCGATGGCCCGCGCGATCTCCGCATAGGCGCGCGACTCGCCAAACGGCACGCACGCCACCGCGACCCAGGCAGCGCGATAGAACGCCGTACCCTGTGGATCGAGCGCGACGGTGAATTCCTGGCGTGCGCCGCGAAAATACTCATCCAACTCGCCGAGCGCCTGACGCAGATGGCCCAGGGCATCCGCATCTCCACCCTCATAGAACGTGATGGCGCCGAGGTCTGGCGGCGCCTCGGAGCGCGTCTCCGACCAGCGGGGTATCTCCACCGCGCGCACCCCGCTTGGTCCTGCCATCACCACGACGTTGCCTGCCCACGTCATCACGGCGCCCTGGGCCAGAGCGCCTGTTTCGTTGCTTCTCATTACCATCCCCCGGTTCCTTCGTTCTCTCTACTAGGATACACGAACCCCAGTAAAGCGTACATCGTTACATCCACGTCCCAACGATGGCGCAACGCATCTCATCGGATACGCCAGTAGACAGGCGCTGTCACATGCCTCATAATAGAGTTTCTGAGATATGTCGCCGTCTTGTCAACGCGCATTAGACCAGGCAGGATCGCAATACAGCGACTGCGTCATGAGGGCTATTTCTGGAGTAGTACATGAATCGTCTGCTTCGCCGCGAGGTAGCTATCGGCGCCTTGATCACCCTGGCGCTGCTGGCCGCACTGGCGGCCGTTCCCCTGGTCAACAGCCATTTCACCAGCCACGCCGCGGGCTCCGGCCGCTGGACCATTCGTGGCCATCTGGTCCCCGCCGTCCGTGGCCGCCACGCCCTGGCGCAGTCGCCCGACACGGCCCAGGCGCTCGATCTCTCGATCTCGCTAAGTCTGCGCAACCAGAGCGGCCTGACCCAACTGCTCGCCGCCCAGAACAACCCGCACTCTGGCCTCTATCACCAGTATCTCTCCACCCGCGAGTTCCAGGCGCGTTTCTCCCCCACGCAGGCGACCGTCAACCAGGTGACCGCCTGGCTGCGCAGCCAGGGGTTGGTAGTGCATTCGGTGGCGGCGAACCATCTCTTGATCGACGCCTCCGGCTCAGTGGCGACGGTCGAAGCCGCCTTCCAGACGACGCTGGCGAGCTATCAGGTGAATGGCCGCACCGTCTATGCGCCGACGACTGAGCCATCCGTGCCAGACTCGCTCACTGGCATGATTATCAGCATCGGCGGGCTCAATAACGTGGGAATTCGCACGCCCGCGCCCATCATGCCGAACCGGCGCGGCGCCCCCCAGCCCCGTGTGGGCAGCGGCCCTGGTGGTGGCTACACTCCCAACGAGCTGCGCACCGCCTACGACATGAATGCGCTTGTCAACAACGATAATGGCGCTGGACAAACCGTTGCCATCTTC
>JAICKD010000874.1 GCA_025928125.1 Ktedonobacterales bacterium | reverse complement strand
GAGTACAGCACCTATCAGAACGACCTGACCCTCGCCTACACCGACACGATCCCGATGGATCGGATTTTCTCCGCGAAGAGTCGGCCTGACTACCATGAACTACCAGCGCTGATAAATTTAGGCGTGACATTCAACTGGAGGCTCGCCCCCTTCGACGATATCAACGCTCGCAAGGCGTTCTGCCTGGCGATCAACCGCGAGCAACTGAACCAGCAGGTCTATCAGAATGCGATTATTCCAAGCTGGCACATCGTGCCGAAGGGCATGCCAGGCTACAACGCAAACCTGCAAGGTCTGGATGGCGCCGCGACCACGGGAGATGCGGCGCTTGCCCGCCAATACTGGCAGCGCTATCTCGTCGCGCATCAGAATACCGTGCCACGCATCACGTTTTCTGATAGGTCGTTCTCACAGCTCGCGCAGGCGGCCATATCGCTTTATGAGGAGTCATGGAGCCAGGTGCTCGGCGTCTCGGTGACGACGTACGTTGTCCATACGATCTTTGACGAGACGCGCTCCCAGCAAATGTTTCGCTTCGGCTGGCAAGCAGACTACCCAGACCCGCAGGATTTTCTCTCGTTACTCTTCCTGAGCGACGCACCCTATAACACCCAGAGCGCTAGTGTCCCCGCCGCCGATGCGCTGATGCGACAGGCTGACACCCTGCCCGACATGCGCCAGCGAGTCCCACTCTACAACCAGGCCGAGCAGCTGTTGATCGACAATGTCGCCGTCTGCCCGCTCTATCAGTATGTCACTCGCTACGCGCTGCGTTCGTGGGTGAAGGGCGGCTTTGAGGAGGATGCGCGGGGGCTGTTCCCCAACGATGCGTGGGTGTCGGGCTATATCGCCAAACATTGATGGCAGGTACATGCCTCGGCGCGCGATAATCTCTCTGAGAGACGGTATGCACAGCGAGGAGGCGCGGCGATGAGCGAAAAAGGCGAGGATACCCTGCATGGCGGGCGGGATGTCGGCTGGATCGAGGTGATGATCGAGATTCCGCGTGGCAGCCGCAACAAATATGAGTACGACCACGAGCGCGGCATCATACGGCTGGACCGGGTGCTCTATTCGTCGGTCCACTACCCGACCGACTACGGCTTCGTGCCGGGGACGCTCTCCGGCGACGGCGATCCGCTGGATGTGCTGGTGGTGGTGGATGAGCCGACGTTTCCCGGCTGCCATGTGCGCGTGCGGCCGATTGGCACGCTGACGATGTTCGACGAGAAGGGGATGGACGAGAAGATTTTGGCGGTCCCGGAGGACGATCCGCGCGATAAAGAGATCCACGACCTGCCGGATTTGGCGGAACACGTGCCGCGCGAGATCGCCGCGTTCTTCCGCACCTATAAAGAACTACAGGGCGTTCAGACGGATGTGCGCGACTGGTCCGACGCCGAGGCGGCATGGAAGATTATCGAGGAATGTCGCGAGCGTTTCGAGCAGCATCGCTTCATGACGGATGACTACGCGGGCTAGCGCGCGGACGCCACGAACGCCCGCGCTTCTTGCGCCAGCGGCAGCCATTCGAGCGGCG
>JAICKD010000130.1 GCA_025928125.1 Ktedonobacterales bacterium | reverse complement strand
CAACAGCGCGTTGAAGACCTCTGGGTGCGCCTTTTCGATCTCGTCGAAGAGGATCACACTGTACGGGCGGCGCCGCACCTGCTCGGTCAACTGGCCGCCCTCGTCGTGTCCAACATACCCCGGAGGGCTACCGAACAGGCGCGAAACGGTGTGCGACTCCATATACTCCGACATATCGAGCCGGATGATATTCTCCTCGCTGCCGAACATCGTCGCGGCGAGCGCCCTGGCCAGCTCGGTCTTACCGACGCCGGTCGGCCCCATGAAGAGGAACGACCCAATCGGCCGCTGCGGATCCTTCAGGCCCGCCCGCGAGCGCCGGATGGCCCGCGAAACCGCGCCGATGGCTTCTTTCTGGCCGATGACGCGCTTGCTCAGATCGTCTTCCAGGTGGCGCAGATTCTCGCGCTCCGTCTCCAACATCTGGGTGACGGGTACGCTGGTCCAGCCCTCAACGACCTTCGCGATATCAGCGGGCGTCACGATCATCGTCGGGATGTCGCCCGCCTTGCCCCGCGCCTCGTCAAGCTGCTTCTGCGCCTTCAACTCGTTCTGGCGCAGCTTTGCCGCCTTCTCGTAATCCTCGGCGAGGGCAGCCGCCTCTTTCTGCGCGGCGATACTGGCAAGCTCACGCTCCAGCACGCTAATCATATCAGGGCCAATCAGCCCACTTTCGATGGCCTCAAGCCGCAGGGCGGAAGCCGCTTCGTCCATCACGTCGATGGCCTTATCCGGCAAGAAGCGATCATTGATGTAGCGGTCGGAGAGCTTCACCGCCGCCTCGATGGCCTCATCCGAGATGCGGACACCGTGGTGCAGTTCGTAGTTCTCGCGCACCTTTTGCAGCATGGCGATGGCTTCCTCGGCGGATGGCTCATTCACCAGCACCGGCTGGAAGCGGCGCTCCAGCGCGGCGTCCTTCTCGATATGCTTGCGATACTCGTCGAGCGTCGTCGCGCCAATCGCGCGCAACTCGCCACGTGCCAGCGCTGGCTTCAAGAGATCAGCCGCGCCCACCGCGCCCTCGGCGTTGCCCGCGCCGACAACTGTGTGTAGCTCGTCGATGAACAGGATGACGTCCGGCTCCTGACGGACCTCTTCGAGAATGTTCTTGATGCGCTCCTCGAACTGGCCGCGGAACATCGCGCCAGCGACCACGCCGCCCATGCTCATCGCGACGATACGCGCGTTGCGCAGGGTTGCGGGGACGTTACCCTCGGCGATGCGGCGGGCGATGCCCTCAACGATGGCCGTCTTGCCAACGCCCGGCTCGCCAATCAGCACTGGATTGTTCTTCTGGCGGCGGCCCAGCACCGTCAGCACGCGGCGAATCTCGCGGTCGCGCCCGGCGGCGGGATCGAGCTTGCCGTCACGCGCCTCGGCGGTCAGATCGCGCCCGAACTGGTCGAGCGTCGGTGTCTTGCTATGCTTGTCGGGCTGGTTCTGCTGGCGTTGCGCCTGGTTCGCGCCGCCCTGTGGCTGGAAGCCCATCGGTGGCTGGCCTGCGCCCTGCCCCATCATCCGGTTGAAGAATGAGCCGAACAGGTCGCTCTGCGCGCCGTCGCCGGGCGTATTCGACAGGTCGCCACCGAGCATCTCTTCGGCGCACTGCTGGCAGAAGTAGTGCTGCTCACGGCGGCCATTGGCTATAGAATCCAGGCGGACACGAGCGTCATTCACCTGGCAGCGTTCGCACTTTTGCATCTGAGTACATATCCTTCATGTTGGTATTTCGGTCGTAGTGGAGTGTGGTACTCCGGACATCCCGCCGCCGATTATTCCTCGGACGATTGGACGTCTTCGCTCCCCTCGGGAAGCTGCCGCGCCTTACGCGGACGGCCCCGTGGCCGTCGCGGGCTGAGTGTTGCCTCGTAGCGCCGGATAACCTCCTCGGCGGTCAATTCATCCCCCGCCACGACGAGATAGGCTCTCGTCCACAAGGTTGGAATGCGTGTCAGTTCGGGGAACTCATCCCGGAGCGCCCGGGAGGTGAGGGCCTTGATCTGACAGACGATGCGGTGTGGCGCAAGGGTGGGCGGGGCTGCTGCCGCCAGATACACACGATCTGGCATGATAATCAGCGTGCGTGTCTCGAAGGACAGCACATCCGCCTTCTCCTCGACGAGGGCTTGCAGGCGACTCGCAATGTCACCGACGAGACAGGCTTTCGAGCGCATTGGACCCCACACGAAGTGGTAGGTGATGTACCATGGCTCGTCAGAATTGTGTATATCCATGCCTCGTACCTACATAATTATATCGCGCCATTGCCATGATGTCCAGAGTAGTGGTCATCAATTTTGTAGATCGGCGAATTTTATCTACAGGTTTATTATAGCGCATCTTGGTCGAGGCCGCCAGTCATCATTCCTGGCGAGGTATGAAATAAACCGAGTTCGCGGCATGAATGCCGCGGCTAATCGTGACCCTAGCGCATTCGTTTCATGTCGAAGTTTGCTCCCACCTTACCGATATGTACGACCCAGTTCGGCCAGGGTTCTTTTTGTGTCTTGACAGGTCGGCATCACACGACTATTATTTAATTGATCGAACAATTAACTAATTCGTGAGGATAAATCGACGGCCCGGCCCGCTACCAACCACGAAGCCCGCAAAGCCGCGATTATCGAGGCCGCACTGGACTGCTTTACCAGATACGGCTATGATGGCGCGACCAATAAGCGCATTGCCGAGGCCGCCGGGATGAAGAGCGCTGGGATCATCTACCACTATTTTCCCAGCAAAGAGGATCTCTTTCAGGCATGTCTGGAACGAGTGAGCGCCTTCGACACCATGCGCGAGACCCTCGCAGCCATTCAGAATGATCCGCCAGACCTGTTTCTGCGCAAGGTTGGGGCCGCCTATCTGACCATGATGCGTGAGGACCAGCGGCTGGTCAGGCTTTTCCTGCTGGTATTTTCCTCGGTTCACAGTCATCCTGAGCTGCCCCCGCTGGCGCTACGGCGCGTTGTACCGGCGTTCATTCAGCCGCTCTTCGCCTACCTGCAAGGCCAGGTGGAGTTAGGCGTACTGCGTCCGCTGCCGCCTGTCAGCGTTGCACTTCAACTCTTCGGCCCGCTGGCGATGCGGGCGATCACCAATCACCTGTCGCCGATGGCGTTGCCCGTGCCACAGATCGCCGACGACGTTTTCGTAGACACCCTGGTTCAGACGTTTCTCGATGGCGCTCGCATGCGTGGCGACGCCATACCGCCGGAGGGAGGTCACTCTCACTAGCCGCTTACCAGTTCGACTTCGGACTCAGTTGGCTCATCTCGGGAGGGGACCATGTCATCTGCGCTAACGCCATCATCTGACCCTATCGTCGTCAGCGATGTGGTCAAACGCTTCAACGACGTGACCGCGCTCGACCACGTGACACTTTCCGTCGCGCGGGGCGAGACGTTTGGCCTGATCGGCCCGAACGGCTCCGGCAAGACGACGCTGATACGCCTGCTGCTCGGGCTGGGGCGGCCAACCGAAGGGCGCATCGCTGTGCTGGGCCATGCGATGCCCAATCGCCAGGTCGCGCCGCATATCGGCTACATGACCCAGTCCAGCGCGCTCTATAACGAGCTCAGCATCCGGGAGAATCTGGCGTTCTTCGGTACGCTCTACGGGCTGCGTGGCAAGCGCCTGAAAGCGCGGATCGCCGCTACACTAGAACTGGTCGATCTGACCGGGCGCGCCGACTCTCCGATTCAGACGCTCTCCGGTGGCATGCGCCAGCGCGTCTCTCTTGGCTGCGCGCTGATCCACGAGCCGGAGTTGATCTTCCTCGACGAGCCGACGGTGGGCATCGACCCCGAACTGCGCGTTGCGTTCTGGGACTACTTCGCCCTGCTCAACCAGCGTGGAGTCACGCTGATCGTCTCAACCCACAATCTGGACGAAGCGATCCGCTGCCACCGGTTGGGGCTGCTCCGCTTCGGCAAGCTGCTTGCCGCCGACACACCAGCCTCGATCCGCCAGCAGTCCGGCAAAGACGACTTCGAGCAGGCGTTTCTCTATTTCGCCCAGCGCGCCGAGCATGCAGAGAGGGAGGCGTAGCCATGTCGTTCATCCGTGTGATGGCCCTCGCCGGGCGCATCGTCAGGCAATTCGTGCGCGACCGCCGGACGCTGGCGCTGCTGTTTCTCGCGCCGCTGCTCGTGATGACGCTGCTGCAAATCGTCCTCAACTCCAGCGATTCCAGCGTAACCCTCGCGGTCGTGCCGCCATCGGGGCCACTGGGTGCGACGATTGCGAACAACATCAAGCTACCTGACTCGATTTCGATCAAAACCATCACTGCCGACCAGGCGGAGCCGGGGCTGAAGAACGGCGACTACGACGGCGTGCTCATCTTCCCAAGCGACTTTCTGGCGCAGGCGCAACAGGGGCAGCGCCCAGAGCTAGAGCTTCGGTTGGAGGGATCGAATCCCACGGTCGCCAAACAGTTGAGCGGCATCGTGGCGCTACTGATCAACTCGCTAGCCACCGCACAGCCGTCCGCCCAGCAGGCCGCGCTGGCGCCGACGCTGACGACGACCTATCTCTATGGCGGCCCGCAGTTCACGCAGACCGACGCCTTCGCGCCGCTGTTGATCGGCGTCTTCTCGTTCTTCTTCGTCTTCCTGCTGACCTCGGTCGCCTTCCTGCGCGAGCGCTCGCAGGGGACCATCGAGCGGCTGCTCGTTGCGCCGCTGACCCGCACCGAACTGGTGCTGGGCTATGTCTTCGGCTTCACGCTCTTCGCGCTGGCCCAGTCGGCGGTGATCTTGCTCTACGTCATCTTCGTGCTGCGCGTCCACTACGCGGGCAATCCGTTCGTCATCTTTCTGGTGACGGCGCTGCTGACCATCGGCGGCGTGAACCTGGGCATCTTTATCTCGGCCTTCGCGCGCAACGAACTGCAAATCGTGCAGTTCATCCCGCTGGTGATTGTGCCGCAGATATTGCTGGGCGGCCTCTTCTTCCCGGTGAAGACGCTGCCGGTAGTGCTCTACCAGCTAGCCCATGTGATGCCGCTGACCTACGCCAACTTCGCCCTGCAAGATGTGATGCTTAAGGGCTTCGGGGCAAGCGATATTGTCGGCGATCTCGTCTTCCTGGTCGGCTTTGCGCTGGTGATGGTGATGCTGGCGGCGTTCTCGCTCCGCCAGGAGAAGGTGTGATACTGGTTTCGCCTGGGACGTTGTCACTGGGACCACCGCCCCCTCCCCTAACCCCTCCCCCTTGCAGGGAGAGGGCGACCAGACGCCGCCGCTGGCGTGCTGGCGTGCTGGCTCTCCTCCCCGACGTGGGGAGGGGCTGGGGGAGAGGGTTTGCGCCAACAACCTCACCACAATTGGTGTAACCCACTCGGTCAACTGCTGAGTCGCATCGGTTTTGAAACAGCCTCTTGCGTTCGCGCATGGCATGCTGCTAGCGTTTTGTGTGCTGACAGACAATGCGCGCGAACGAGGGGAGGCGCCAATGCGACACCGATATTCTGTAGCCGCACCATGGGCGGGGGTGCGTCTGCGTGCGGTCAGCCTGCTGCTTGGCGCGTTCCTGCTGGCGCTTGCCGCCTGCTCGACCTCGACGGCAACGAAAAGCAGCGCTCCCGTGGCAACATCGACAGCCGTGGTGAGCGGGCCGCTGGCGAGCGTCGTTGCTCCGGCAGCGGGATCGCTGGCGCAGCGAATCGTGACGGAGTACGACACGGGCGCGCAGCAGGCGAAGATCACGCTGACGGTTGGCGCGGCGCCCAACGTCGCCACGGCTCAGGCGCGAGTCATGACGCTCAGCTTCCAGGTGCAGAAGGCGGTCTGGGCGAGCAATTCCGCGCTGCATGAGGTGAAGGTGATTGTGCTTGGCCCGATCCGCGATGACTACGCCAACATCATCGACGATGCCTACGGCGTCTCCGACCTGTTCGCTCCCACCGCCGCGAAGCTCTCATGGAGCGCCCTCACGCCCGAGAGCGCCTGGAGCCGTTACGATAACACCTGGCTTCGGCCAAGCTACTCGCCCAACTGGCTCTACGGCAAGAACAATTAGCGCATGCATAGTCAGCGGCGGCTTCTGCTGAGGCGTTCGCGGATAATGCCGCCGAGCAGGCGCAATTCTTCGAGATCGAGCAGCCGCGCCAGCGCAAAGTAGACCGACACGCCCGCGCCGCCCGCAACGAGTAGCGTGAGCGCTGTGGCGAGTGTGCCTGAGCTATCGAGCGCTGGGAGGAACCGGGGCAGCAGCGAGACTAAGCCGAAGCAAACCAGTCCCATTGCGAGCGCAGCCAGGGCGATACGGCCCGCGCCGTACAGCAGCTCGCGCATCCCCAGGTTGCCGATGGCCCGCGTCAGCAGCACGAAGAGGATGAGCGCGTGGCTCACGTTGAGGGCGGTATTGGCGAAGGCTATGGCGGGCATGCCGATAGTCGGACCAAACGGGACGGCGATGACGAGATAGAAGAGAATCGCGACGGCGCCGGTTACCGCTGGGGTGAGCGTGTTCTTGCGGGCGTAGAATGCCGCGATGAGCAGCTGATCGAGCGCGAGGAAGGGAAGCTGGTAGCTGTAGTTGAGCAGCGCCAGCGCGTTGCGATACGAGCAGCCGTTGGCCGCCTGGCAGGTCCCATGCTGGAAGAGCAACTCGACGATGGGCGCGCGCAGGATAATCAGCCCCACCATCGCTGGGACCATCAGCAGCAGCCCCAGCCGGAATCCCAGGACCAGGATGCGCTTGAACTCGGGCGTATCCGCGCGATTGGCCGCGGCGGTCAGCGCGGGAAGCACGGCAAAGGTGAGCGCGGCGGCCACCAGCCCAGTTGGAAACTGAATCAGGGTCGTGGCGCTCTGCAGCGCGGTCGCGTTAGCCAGCGGATTACCGGGCGTGCGGCCAATTAGAAAGAGGTCAATATTTTGCTGGGCGAATGTGATGAGCAGAAAACCCACGATGGGCGCATAGAGGCGCAGCGCCTGACGCACCGCCGGATGGCGCAGATCGAGGACCGGTCGCCAGCCAACACCGGTCTTGCGTAATCCCGGCAACAGGAACAGGAACTCGCCCAGCGCGCCTACCACCGCTCCGACTGCCAACCCGCGCGCGCCCAGCAGGTGCGCCTGTTCCACGGCTGGTGAGCTGCTATTCTGAAAAAGCTCGCTGAGCGGTAGGTGAAGCTGGATCGCGACGATCAGCAGCCCAATCACGCCGCCAACGACGATGCCGACGTGAAAGATGCCCGTGGCAAACGCCGGGAGGACAACCTCTTTGAGGGCATAGAGCAGCGCCGAGGTGACGGCGTAGAGTCCCAGCCCAAAGAGCGCAAAGGCGGCGATGCGCACCAGCTCGATGGCCAGCGCCTCGCTTGCGGGATCGACGAGGGTGGGGTCGATCCAGAACGGGACGAGCGATGGCGCGGCCAGCAGCAAAATCAACGCGGCAACGGCAAGCGCGATGACAACCAGATTGAGAATGGTACTGTAGGCGCGGCGCAATTGCTCACGATGAGCGGGATCGCCGTAGTCAACGAAGGTGGGGATCAGCGCGCCGCTCACCGAGCCAGCCACGACGAGATCGCTCACCTGCTGGATGGGCCGGAGCGCGATGATGAAGGCGCCACTGGCCGCGCCGTAGAACAGCACGTTGAGCGTCTCGATGCGCACGAGGCCAAGCACACTGCTGAGCAGTTGCCCGAT
>JAICKD010000462.1 GCA_025928125.1 Ktedonobacterales bacterium | reverse complement strand
GCCAACGTCTGCGGCCTTGGACACGAAGTGAACCAGTACACAACGCAGGATGGGAAGCGGGTCTGGCTCACCGGCCACAGCGGAGGCTCCGCAAGCTATATCCAGGAGTCCATGGCGCTGCTGCGGAACGATCCGGCATATTATGCCCGGGTCATCTCGCACATCGTGCCATACCGGGTGGCGCCGAGTATCTTTGCGCATCTGTTGGCGGACGACCAGCGGAACATCGCGGGCGAGCCGTGCGTCAAAGCGATCATTGACTTTACCCACGAGGACGAGGAAATCGCCGTGTTCAACCCCGATCAGTTGTCTGCTGATATGATACATACACCCACCTGAGCCAGATAGTGTCACCATGAGCAGGATATAATCACATATGCCTCAGACCCCAATCGAATCCGCCGCGCTTTCCTTCGAGATTACCGCGCGCTGCGCCCAGACCGCTGCCCGCGCGGGCATCGTCCATACGCCGCACCGCGACATCCCCACGCCGGTCTTCATGCCCGTCGGCACGCATGCCACCGTCAAAGCGGTCGGGCCGGATGACCTGGAGGCCATCGGCGCAAGCATTATCCTCTCTAACACCTACCACCTGCTGCTCCGCCCCGGGCCAGAACTGGTGGCGCGCTTCGGCGGGCTGCACGGCTTCATGCAATGGCCGCATCCCATCCTGACCGATAGCGGCGGCTTTCAGGTCTTTAGCCTGGGCAAGCTGCGCGAATTGAGCGACGACGGCGTGCGCTTCCGCTCGCATCTCGACGGCGCGGAGGTGACGCTGACGCCCGAGCGCGTGATGGAGATCGAGGCGCTGTTGGGCGCCGATATCATCCTGCCGCTAGATGAATGCCCGCCGTACGGCGCCTCAGCCGAGGAGATGCGCCGCGCCACCGAACGCACGCACCGCTGGGCCGAGCGCGCGCTGGCCGCGAGAGTGCGCCCCGATCAGGCGCTGTTTGGCATTCCCCAGGGCGGCATGGATGCGGAGTTGCGCGCCGAGAGCGCCCGGTTCATCGGTTCGCTGCCCTTCGACGGTATCTCGATTGGCGGCCTCTCCGTCGGGGAGCCGAAGGCGCTGATGTGGCGGATGCTCGAAGCCGCCGTCCCCGAACTGCCCGATGGCAAGCCGCGTCACCTGTTGGGGGTTGGCTCGCCAGACGATCTGCTCGAAGGCGTCGCGCGCGGCATTGACATGTTCGACTGCGTGCTACCGACGCGCACCGCCCGCACGGGAGGACTCTACACACCGACCGGGCGCGTCAATCTGCGCGGTGCGCGCTTCCGCGAGCAGACCGGGCCGATTGACGCCACCTGCGACTGCTACACCTGCCGGACCTTCAGCGCGGGCTACCTGCACCACCTCATCCGCGCCGAGGACGATGAGAGTCGCGGCGAGTTGCTCTACTACCGCCTCGCCAGCATCCACAACCTGCGCTTCCTGATCCGTCTGATGGAGGGCGCGCGCCAGGCGCTGCTCGACGGCACGTTCCCGGAGTACCGCGCGCGCTTCCAGGCGACATTCGTCCCGCCGGATGAGAATGTGGCCGCCACCCAGCGCGCCAAGCGCCCCCGACCGGAGGGGTAGGCGGATGCGGGTGGCTACCGCCCTCTCCCCCAGCCACTCCCCTACAAGGGAGGGGAGCCAGAGTTTGCTTCTGGTTCACGTCTCTACTCTTCTTACGGTGTTCGCACCCAGCGGGATTAGCCGCGGCATTCATGCCGCGAAGGTGGATTATTTCTACCCTACGCCGATTCGCCGCGAAGGTGGATTATCTCGAACCTGCGCCGGCTCGCCGCTGGTTCTGGTCCCCCTCCCTTTTAGGGGAGGGGGTTAGGGGGAGAGGGCCGGGGAGGGGGCTTCTACCCCGCATTCGCCGTGAAGTCCAGCGCCAGCTTCACCGTATCCCCCAGGCCCGTCACCGATGGCACATCAGGGACCGAGATGCCAAAGTCGCTGTATTTCACCGTGGTCGAGGCCGTTCCGGTGATCTGCTTGTCGCTCACCGCCGTCACCGTCGCGTCGAAGGTCACCGTCTTCGTCACCTGGTGAATCGTCAGGTCGCCGGTGATCTTGAAGGAGACCTGCTGCCCCACCGCGATGCTCTCGGGCAGGCCGGTGATCGATTTGGCGACGAAGGTGGCGTACTGGTTGGCGGGCGTATCGGTTTGCAGGATGCGGCCCTGGAGCGTGCGGTTGCGCAGGTCGTTATCGGTGACCAGCGTGCTCACATCGATCTTGATCTCACCGACCTGGCTCTTCGACGGGTCCTGCGCGTTGACGAGGATCTGGCCCGCGACCTTATCGGTCTCGCCGACGACGGTATTCGGATTGCCAAAGAGCACCTCGTCGATGGTAAAGGTGGCCTTCGACGATGAGCTATCGATGGTGAAGAGCGTGGCGCCGTCGGTTGGCGCGAGCGTTGGCACGGTGACGGTTCCGTTGGCGGCGCCCGTCTTCGCGCCACCTGCGCCGAAGATATAGATCGACGCGACGATGGCGACGACGATCACCACCGCCGCAATCGCGGCAAGGCCCACAGCGATGGCGCGCGGGCGCTTCAACGTTTCTCGCATGGTCTGTCTCTCCCAATATCTCGAACATCTCTATGGAATCGGTGTGTGGATCTCGTGCAAACACGTAGGGAGAGCTTGCCACAGCTTCATTGGAGACAAATTGGAAGCGTTGGCGTGTCCGAAATGACACCGAGGGTGTAGATGTGGCGCAGGTTTTCGCGGCTGTGTCCTACGACCGCACAAAATTGGCGGCGCTATGTTACACTAGGTGCGGCGGATAGATATCTGCCCTTGCTATCACATGATTATCGTCGCGGACGAGTAGCGCATGGGCTGGGACGCAGGAGGGGTCCCAGTTGACGAGGTGGAGGCCGTTCGGAAAGTCAGCGGGGAGCCTCCAGGGTGGGCGACACCACCACCCTAACAAAGATCGCGGGGAAATCCGGCGGGCAACTGCCGGGATAAGATGCGGTCAGTGGCGGTTTGCGGAAGGACTATGCCCTCCATGTGCGGCATCGTTGGCTACACAGGAACCAAAAGCGCTACCCCAATTCTGTTGGAAGGTCTTCGTCGGTTAGAGTATCGTGGCTACGATTCGGCGGGCATCGCTGTGCTCTCCGAGACCGGCGAGCTCAACGTTCACAAAGCGGCCGGGAAGCTTGAAAATTTGCGGAGCGCCGTCGCGACCATTGAGTCAGCTGGCTCGGTTGGCATCGGCCACACTCGCTGGGCAACCCACGGACGCCCCAACGACGACAATGCCCATCCCCATAGCGATTGCAGCGGCGAGGTGACGGTGGTGCATAACGGCATCATCGAGAACTACGCCGAGCTACGCGACGAGCTGATCGCGCGCGGCCATGTCTTCCGCTCGGAGACCGATACGGAGGTATTGGCCCACCTGCTCGAAGACCTGCTGCCAGCGGCAAGCTCGCTGGGCGAGGCGGTGCGCAATACCCTGGCGCGCATTACCGGCTCATATGCCATCGCGGTCGTCTCGCGGCGTTTCCCGGGCCACATCGCGGGCGCGCGGCTGAATGGCCCGCTGATCGTCGGGCTGGGCGAGGACGAAAACTTCATCGCGTCGGACATCCCCGCAATTCTGCGCCACACGCGCGAGATCATCGTGCTGGAAGAGGGCGAGGTCGCCGATGTTGGCCAGCACGAGGTGGTCATCACCAACCTCGCGGGCGTGCGCATCACCCGCGAACCCATGCACGTTGACT
>JAICKD010000880.1 GCA_025928125.1 Ktedonobacterales bacterium | reverse complement strand
CGGCGCGCGCTACCGCGTTGCTGGCTGGGGTCCTGGCCTGACCATCCTCACCGCGCTGGCCAACGTGCTCGACGATCTGGCACCGGACGATCGCACGCTGGCGCTCTACCACGGTCTCGTGCATACGGCCAACGATTGCCAGGGCCAGGCGCCGCGCTTTGCCCTCGACCCGCTGCCGCAACGGGATGCCACCCCCGCGCGCCTCAAGGGCTGGTTCCGTCGCTTCGTCGAGGTGCGCGATGCCGACGGAGCCGAGCGTGTGCTGCTCACGGCGATAGCGGACGGCCTGCCATCCTCTGCCATCGCCGATATGCTGTTCGCCGCGGCCACCGACCACTATTTCCTGGCTGGCGGGCACACGCTCGACTTCGTCAACAAGGCGTGCGAGTTGCTCGACCATATCGGCTGGGAGCAGGCCGCCAGCATCCTGCCCAGCCTGCTGCGCGGCCTGACCACGGGCGCGCGCAGCGAGGAGCAGAACGCCTGGCGGCATCCGATCGATCTGGTGACGCTGCTCGAGCCGGTCTTCGTCGTGCTGCCCGATATGACCGATATGGCGCCCGATGTGGAGAGCGCGCTCGACCTCGAGGCGCTGGCGGCGACCCTGCTGGCGGACGATCCCGCGGCATCCGTGACGGCCCTGCGCGATGCGCTGGAGTCTGGCGCCTCCCTGACGGCGGTGAGCCAGGCGCTGTGCTACGCGGCGGCGCTGCGCGTCGCCCGTTTCCATACCAGCAACGAGTTTGGTGACTGGATCACCGTGCTGCACACGTTCACCTACTGCAACGCGCTGCACCAGGGCCTCAAGCGCGCGCCGTCCGCCGAGTTGGCGCGCGGCATTTTCCACGGCGCCATGAAGCTCTACCTGGACCGCTTCCTGAACATGCCCGCCGCGCGCCTGCCCGACGAGCGCGATCGGGTGGCGAGAAGCGATGAGCGGGGTGGTGATGCGGCATCGCTGCTGGCCGAGCTGCGCGAGTTGCTGAACGTCGAGCAGCAGGTCAACGCGGCGGGCGCGCTGACCTGGCGCTACCTGGATCACGGCTACGCCCCCGCGGGCTTGCGTGGCGCGCTGGGCCACGTTTTGCTGCGCGAGGACGGCGAGTTCCACAGCTACCAGATGCTGGAAGCCGGCTTCGCCCTGTACAGCGAGTTGTGCGCGACGCGATCGGATGCCGCTTGGCGGGCGCTGGTGGCCGTGGCCCGCTATCTGGCCGCCCACGCGCCCACCTCGCGCTCCATGTTGCAGACGGCGCGCATCGCGCTGCGCCTGCACCGGGGCGAAGAACTCTACGCCGCGAGCGATGACGAGTCGTGATCGCTTTCTCATGTTCTTCCAATGGTAGGACGTTACGGTAGTACAGGGGTCTTGTATGAGACCGTTGCGACCACGTTGGGAGGAGAATAGGACCATGCTGAAAGTGATCGGGGCCGGCTTCGCGCGGACAGGCACGACCTCAACCAAAGGTGCGCTCGAAGACCTGGGGTTTGGCCCCTGTTACACCTTCGTCACTTT
>JAICKD010000236.1 GCA_025928125.1 Ktedonobacterales bacterium | reverse complement strand
GATACTCGCGCCGGTTGGCATGCTGGAGTGGAGGACATTGTAGGCCAGCGCTACACCCACCACGGCGACGATGCAGACCAGCGCAACGGCGAAGCGCAGCGTGCGACTCAGCACGGGGCGTCCAGCGTGTGGCGCGCGAACGGGCGCTGTCGGAGCAACCGCGCGCGTCGGCGCGATCACCATGACCTGCTCATCGCCGTCATCACGGATGGACGTGGAGACGCGGGTAGCAGGCAGGCGGCTGGTCATCGGCGCCGCGCGGCTAACCACTACCGTCGTGCGGTCGCTGACCCGTGATCGGCTGACCAGCGTCTGTTTGCGCGTCTGCTGCGTCGGCGTCTCAGGCGCCTGGGGCGTCTTGCGCGTCCGCTCGCGGTCTATCGCATCCATCGTGTATCCTTTGACACTCGCGTCTGCGTGACGCTGGCTCACCGGGCTGCACGGGGGCTGCACAGGGAGCGAGCCTCCTCTATGGAAGCTAGTGTAGCATGCCCAGGCGCGAGAAGCCGCCACTATAGGCCGTGTTGGGGATAGCGCGCCTTCGTGTGCGATAAGGAGCGAACGTGCCCATACCCCTCCGTGTCAACTCATCAACGAGCGTGCGCGCCTGCGTGCGCTCGTCGCCACGTAGGATATAATTCGACACCGAGCGCCACCATCATTGATAGCCAATCGGTCAAGACCCACCATGGGAGTCTGCGGGGCTTCGATGGCAGCAAAAGCTGAATGGACGAAAGCGGCATCTGCTGGTCGATACGCTCGGGCTGCTGATTTAAGGGTTTGATGTCAACACTGGCGCCGTTGTTGGGCTCGCAACTACTGTTGACGTTGACGACTCTAGACCTCAGCGGGCGTGGAGTTGGCAGCAAGCTTGCTTTCCAGAAGGCTGGTCAGATGGCTTGCAATTGCAAGGACCGATCGCTGAGGCCCAAGGAGTGCGAAGAGGAGCAATTGCACGGGCGCCTCTTGAGATAACCATGCTGGTAACGTCGTCGGCACAGCCTGTACATATAGGTACTCGTCTCCGGGCTTGAGGGAGAAGTACATGGTCGGGGGTTCATCCGAAAAGGCATGAATTGAAGGCGCGGCCGCCAGATGTTCACGCGCGATCTGGAGCAAGGAATCACACTCGATACGCGGACCGAAGGAGAGAAGTGTGTGGCTATGTCCGCATGCGGCGGCGCGCAAGGAATGGACCTGCTGTGCCAACGTCTCGTCAAACGGCTCTACAAAGAGAGAATTCCAAGTGTCCTCGATAGCGTCCAGACTCAAGGCGCCGTCAAAGACACCTTCATGGCCAACATGAGCACTCCACTGCATTCCTCGCCCCAACTCTCTAACGACCCATGGCCAGAGTAGCCAGCCAGGCCGCATCGTCAATCTATACGAATGGCCAATGGCTAGGTCGTAGGCAGGCGCGGGCCAACCTCATCCCACCCTTCATTGGACAGTCTTGTGAATTCAAACGCCATGATCGCCAAGTCCGTTCCGAACAGCACAACCACTGTGTCTATAGTACCATCTTCGTCTCCCCTGCGCTGCTCAGGATTGGTGTGAAATGGGATGGCGTACACGCTCCTCCCATCATCCATGTCGAAGGTGAGGGAACTCGGCGTTACAGTGAACATCTGGCGGAACTTGAGGACGACGGTAAGTAATAGCCGACCCGTCGCGAGCAGTTCATCGGCATAGGGCCGCTCCGTCAGACCTTGCCGACCATGGCGCAGTAACGTGTGGGTCGCGCTACCAAAGACCGCCACGTCAACATGGTCCGCTAGCGTCTTGGCTGAGCGCACGGCAGCGTCGTTGAAATAGTACTGCCACAGGTTCGCAACATCTTGGGGAGAGAGCTTCTTCATCAGGATATCCCTTCTTCTGTAGGTGGGCGCGACGAGTCTTGGCGAGTCTTATCGCATTAAAGAGGTGACGGGACGGAACGCAAAAGAACAGACATCACCGCCTTCAAGGCGGCACTGTTGTTCGCTGCCAGCGATTTCCTCGTTCGCGAAGAGCACGCGCGCCTCCCCTTCGAGATAGCCTGCGAGAAAATCACAGACATGTTGTTGATCCATGCCATGTTGATACCAGATGTGTGCTGGCCGGGCAATAAAGGAAGCGGTCACGTCAATGCGGGCAGAGGAATCCGCACGGCGAAAATCGATGAGTTTGGCCCTTCCCCAGCCTCCAAAGATGTCTAAGTCCAACATGCCTTGCCACGCGCGCTGTAGTGTCGCATCGGGCAGAGAGATCAGCCAATGGCGTAGCCCCTCGCGGATGGTCTCCGCCATACGCTTCTCTGCAGAAAGTATTGCGGGGTCGAGGGACCCGCGGTCGATCTGGTCTTCGAGACGCTCATACTCAGCGGTATGCCGCCGCAAGTCGGTCGGGAGCTCAAACGTGCCTCCCGTGATAGGCGTCTTCATTAGCAGCCAGTCGACCGCATAGTCCTCGCCCAGCATGCGGCCTACATTGTGAGGTATTCCACTAAGCGGGAGGTTCCTCATGATGTCCGCAAACAAGCGAGCGATCAGTTTGACTCGCATAAGCACGATTTCACGGCCGTCCAAGCTTAGGACGCCGTCACTCGTATCCAAGTGCAGGGTAGCATTGCCTAGATTTCCATTAATTGACCCATTGGGATTCATTGGTAGTCTCCTCTCGATTCCCGCTCCGAATCACTTGTGCTGAGTCTGACCACGCGAAAGCCAACGTCATCGTAGCGCCCGTCGCTCGGCAAGCTACGGCGACGTGCTGCGCGCGCGTCACCAACGGAGTCGTCCTGAAATGAGGCCCCACGGACCGCCTGCCTGAGGGTCGGATCCTCCCCTACAGGAGGAGCAGTGTTGAAGGGGTAATTGCGTAAAGGCGATGCTGTCCACTCCATGACGTTACCTGCCATGTCATGGATGCCGTAGGGGCTGACGTCAGTGGGAGGTTCTCCGATGCGTAAGAGCCGCGCCGAGCACACATTGCATGCGTGAGGATCCCACACGTCGCCGAACGTGAATACTCGTGCGTGCTTACTACTAGGGTCCCAACGCGCGGCTTTCTCCCATTGCGCTTCCGAGCACAGCGCATACGATTGTCTACTCACCGAGGACAGCCATCGGCAATACGCTAAAGCATCCTGCAACGTGATGTTTGTCACCGGCATTTCATATTGGTCTCGTTGAGTATCCCAATCTGGAGGCATGTGCTCACAAGGCACATGCGGATTGCGTTGGTCGGCACTCTGTGCAGCTAAGAATAGTGCATACTCGGCCACTGTGACGGGATAGACCGCGATCTCGAAGTCTTCAACCCGGACCGGATCATGTGTATTGCCCGATTGCGTCGAGAATTCGTTGCTGTACTCGGCAACCTTGCTGTATTCCGCGACATCTTCCTGTGCACTTCCCATGACGAAAGGGCCTTCATTTGGAATGGCTACGAACGGAGGCAACAAGTAGCGCAGACTCCCAACTGACCATGCCGTGAACTGTCGGTCTGCCAGATAGGGCGAGTCGACCTGAGCAACTGCTCCGAGCGGTCGCGAACCATCAGTCGAGAGCAACTCGTGAATCACGAAGCTTGGCTGGGGAGGTTCATACAATATGGGCGTGTGCAACTCACTCTGGAGCTGATCACTTACCCAATCCGAAAGCCGCCGGATAGTCACCTTGTGACCAACTGCTGCAGCTCCACGCCACCCCTGGCATAGCAGGTAGGAGAACTCGCTGAGCCCGGTTGGAACACCACTGACAATGGCCTCCTCCTCGGGTACCAACTCGTTTGCCCGGCAGGCAGCCAAAAGCGCACGTCCACTGACGTGGCGCGCCCGGTTGGTGTGGCGTGGGATGCCGAACCCAGGCTGCCGCTCGGCGGCCAGATCCGTCAAGCGGGAAACGTTGCTCGCCCCCACGAGCAGATCTGTTTCATCGCGTGGCGCCGCACGGAAGCGCTCGAAGGCGGCGCCTGAGTGGCAGCAATCAAGGATGGCGACCACACGCTGTGCACTGGTTGCCATGACTAATTTCTGCAGAATGTCATCCATCGCAATCGCACTTGTCAGATGTTTTTCTTCAGTGTCAGGAAAGGCCAAGTAGCCCTGATCACGGCGTACGTTGAGATACCCGTGGCGGGCGTAATAGAAAACGACAAAGGTCTCGGGGCTAGTAGACGGACCCAAGAAGTAATCGTGTAGGAGGTCTTGGACGGCCAGGGCTGAGTTGACCACTCCTGCGGCATCAGCTTCCGAGCCGAGCCACAACTTGACGTCCTGCCATCCGAGTTCGCGCAGCATGTCTGCAAATGCCTTAGCATCTGCCTCCGCCAGGGGAAGAGGACGAAAATGGTCAAAGCGTTTAATGCCAACCACGACTGCTCGAGTGTTCGATGAGTTCATCGGCATAGCAAGCCCTCGCTCAGGATGCTGGTCGTACCGATTTAGGCGCCACACTGATATCAGTGTATGCGGATGATAAGTCGATGTTTGAGAACCTCGGCGCGCAGCAACCAAACCTGAATCTTGGCCCGAATGGTCTCGGAGCCTTCGTCAGCCCGGAAGGCAACATCGGTATCCGATTCGTTTGCTTCGCTTTCGAGTGTGACCCATTCAGGTCGAGGGTAACGTGTGAAGACATTGGCAATAAGCATAGCGAAGAAATCGATCAGCAATGTGGTTGCAACGTTAGAGGCGATCCCGATTAGCAAGTCATAGCCGAGCCCCCGGGAGGTATCTTGATTCGGATCCTCGACGCGCTGCTCGGTGAGAGTAGTGCCATTGACACTAAGCTCAGCCACCGCATCCTTCAACGCCACCTCGCCAACCTGTATCCACGCGAGCGGAGAATAACTGCTAGTGGAATCAAAATGGATAAGGAAATGATCGAAGTCTTCTGCCTCTCGTTTGTCTGACATTGACAATTTGCCACCTCAAATCCGGTACGCGAGAGAACCTATTCATTGCATGATCAACGTTCAACTCTATCAGTTACGAAAGATGGTAAGGTATGTCGTCCTGTGAGATTACAGGGCGACCTCTGACAGAGAGCGAAGATACTGCAGCAATACTGACACTCTACCACAGAGCGCCTAACCACGACAAGTGACAATGTACGCGGAAGCGGCTATTAGGAGTGGTAGACTACCGCTCTGGAAGAGATCATCTGCCCACAATGCTAGCGCAAGTACACGCCGTAGTCCAAACCGCAAGGTTACAACGAGGCCATCCGCCAGCAAGCCATCCGGCTTCTACGTGGACAGCATGAACCTGCTCCTCATCGCCCGACACTGAGGCGCCGTGCATCAGACCGTGGCCAACCAGGTCGTCGGCCTACGCTGCGACCTTGCCGGAGTAGCCCCCAGCACCGCCCCCATGACCACCAGCACCCGCTCCCGGTTGTCGAACTCGACGAGCTCTAGACGGGCTCTACACGTTTGAAACAGCGAAAAACCACGTCTACATCATCGCTCAGGTAGACCGGGCCACCCACTGCATCATCGCCTACGATGTCGCCTACGACCGCGAGCCGAGGCCGCTTGCGGGCCCTACTCAACACCGCGCCCTCGGCCAGTCAGTACTCCTCGGACCAACTGGCCACCTATACCGACACGGTCGACTATCCCGGTCAGCATGAGGCGCTGCCCAACAAGAGCCAGACCAACTCCATCGAAGGCGGTAACGCCGATCTGCGGCACTACCTCGCCCGCCTCGTGTGCCGCTCGAGCTGTTTCACGCGCTCGCTCCATGCGCTGCGGGATGCGGTCAAGCTGTTTGTCTACGCCTGGAACCGTTGCCAACTCTATCACCGCGCCCATCCCAAGTATCCCGCACACGTCTTTAAGTTCGCCTACCCATAATGATAGCCACTCCCCCGGGACCAGGGTCTTTCGATAGTTGACGAGTAGGCGTAGACTGATGGCATGAGGACACCAGAGTTGGGGGCGAGCCTGCTGCAGGCCTTCGCCCAGATCCCCGACCCGCGGGCGGCCCG
>JAICKD010000124.1 GCA_025928125.1 Ktedonobacterales bacterium | reverse complement strand
GGGCAGCGCGCGCGCCACGCCAAAGAGCGTCCCGCCGAGCCATGGCCCCAATAATGTCACAACGCCGCCAGTGACCTCATTCTGCGCCGTGGCGGCTGGCAGTTGCGATTTGGCGACTACCCGTGGCAGCGCGGCGGACTCAGCAAGGCCAAAGAAGACGTAGAGCGTCCCTTCGAGCACAGAGACGAGATAGATCTGCGCCATTGTCAGATGATCGAGCGCCAGCGCCAGCGGGATGCTGCCTAGCGCCAGCGCGCGCCCAGCGTCGCAGAGGATCATCACGCGCTTGCGGTCCCAGCGGTCGACGAGCGCCCCGGCGGGCCATCCGAGGAAGAGATAGGCCAGCGCGCGCAATGCTCCGGTGATTCCGGCCTGGGCCGGTGAATGAGTGACGGCGAGCACCAGCAGCGGGAAGGCCAGTTGCGAGGCCTCGCCACCCACCGACGAGATCGCCTGGCCGCTCCAGAGGAGCAGGTAATTGCGGTTGCGCCAGAGCGGCAGTGGGCGCGAGGACTCAGGCGACGTCGGCGACGCCTGTTGGTTGAGTGTCATGAGATTGGCATCCACTTTCATCGGAGCCATGGATGGCGCGGAACGTCACAACGTACGCACACGCGCCATCCACGCGGTAGAAGATCACAAAGGGATGCCCGGCGCGCCGCCAAAGAGGGTTCTTTGGGAGGAAAAGTGAAGAAGCGGGGAAACGGCGTCCGCTCGATGCGCAACCGTATCCTGCGCTCACAGCAGCCAGAGGTGGCCAATGAGCGAGTGTGTTGGCATCGGCGGCGCCATGCTCCGCCACGTAAGCAAATGCGCCGGGCTTACGCGGCCAGAACAGGAAGTGGCGTGCCTGCTCGTGAAGTGCGATACGCCCAGGATAGGGTCGGTTCCCGATGGGCGCTTATCGTGGCAGTACTCATGCGGCAAAGTCTAGCATCGGCGGCGCGCTGCCGCAAGCGCTCCACGCGATGTCAGGGAGAAATCTGAACCTATGGCCATTGTCTCTCCTTGACCCACTACGGTACGCTACCGTTTATGCAGTTATGCGCGCGAGGGCTGCGCCATCTTTCCGCGATGAGCCACGCATGCGCACCGACAGCGAGCCACGAATTTGGGGGAGACCACAATGAGCGACGAGCGCGCGGAAAGATCCACGGTTGGGGCGAATGGACATGTGCCTGGAGCGACTGGGGCAGCCAGAGCGGCCAGGGCCAACGTCGTGGGCGCGCCACCCGAGCTCGACCGCAAGCAATTGGTGCTCGCGCTGGCGGGTGTGCTGCTCTGTATCCTGTTGTCCGCCATCGACCAGACTATCGTCGGCACCGCGCTGCCGCGCATCGTCTCCGAGCTTCAGGGCTTCGACCGCTACGCCTGGGTGGTCACTGCGTATCTGCTGACAGCGACCTGCGTTATCCCCATTGCGGGCAAGCTCTCCGACCAGTATGGCCGCAAGCCTATTCTGATCTTTGGCGTGATCGTCTTTGTGCTTGGCTCGGCGCTCTGTGGCCGCGCCGCGACGATGAACGAGCTAATCATCTTTCGTGGATTGCAGGGCATCGGCGCGGGCGCGTTGCAGTCTGGCGCGTTCGCCAGCATCGGCGACCTCTTCTCCCCACAGGAGCGCGGACGCTGGCAGGGCGTCATCGCGGCGACGTTTGGACTGGCCTCGGTGTTTGGGCCGAGCCTGGGCGGCTGGATTACCGACAATCCCGGCTGGCGCTGGGTCTTCTATGTTAACCTGCCAGTGGGCGCCATCGCGCTCATCACCCTGCTGATCGGCTTCCCCACCACAGGCAGCAGGCGCGGCAGTCGGCGCATTGACTGGTTCGGCGTCGCCACCATCGTCGCTGGAGTGGTGCCGCTGCTCGTCGCGCTCACCTGGGCGGGTTCCACGTATCCCTGGGCATCACCGCAGGTCATTGGCTCGCTGGCGTTCTCGCTGGTGATGTTCGTCGCCTTCGCCCTGATCGAGCTGCGCGTGACCGACCCCTTGCTGCCGCTCGATTTGTTCCGCAACCAGATATTCACCGCGGCCTTCATCGCCAGTTTCTTCGTGGGGCCGCTCTTGCTGGGGCTGGGCGTCTATCTGCCGCTCTTCGTGCAGGGCGTGCTGGGGCAGACGGCGACAAGCTCCGGCGCGGTGATCACGCCGCTAACGCTTGCCGTCGTGGTGACCAACGTCATCGGCGGCCAGCTCATCTCGCGCACCGGGCGTTACCAGCGCGTGGCTATCTTCGGCCTAGTCATCTGCTCGATTGGCGTGGCTCTGCTGCTTGGCATGGGAGCCAATACCGATAATTTCACGCTCGTGCGCAACATGATTATCCTTGGCCTTGGCCTCGGCTTCGTGCTGCCCGTCTACACCGTCGCCGTTCAGAACGCGCTGCCCTACAATCGGCTCGGCGTCGTCACCTCGTCCGTCCAGTTCAGCCGCTCGATTGGCTCGACCATCGGTATTTCGGTGCTGGGAGCCATCGTCGCCAATGTCTTCGCCACCAGTTTCGCCGCTGCTCAGGCGCAGTCGCCCGGCCTCAAGCGCGTGTTGGACGCGGCGGCGGCGCACAAGCACGCGATTCCGACCGATCCACAGGTGCTGGTCGATCCTGCCACCCAACAGCAGATTCGCGCGGGCTTCGAGGCCCTCCTTGGCCCGCAGAACGGAAAGGCGATATTCGACCAGTTCATCTCGACGGTCAGCGGCAGTCTGCTGGACGGGGTGCGCGCCTCCTTTTTCGCCATGCTGGTGATGGCGATTGCCGCGCTGGTGGCGACCCTCTTCCTGAAGGAAATCCCGCTCCGAACGACCATCACATCCTCAGAAAAGAGCGACGACACAGCCGATCATGAACCATTGCGGCCGATGGCTGTTGAGTAATAATCTCACGAGATCGGTGTATGATGGACAACAAAGGCTCACGCGCGCTGATCTCGTGTAACCCACCCAATAACAAGAGGGTAGTTGTGCATGACGTGCGCCAGTATTGAGTCCGAAACAACAGAGTGTCTCCATTGAGCGAAGGGACGCAGCAATCGCAGGCGACATAACCCCTCGTGATTATTGAGATAAAGGGCAACCATGTGTACATAAATTAAAGTGGATGCTCAAATACGCATGTGGCTACCTACCAATACTTGTACCAACTATTGGAGATATTAGAGATACATCAGTAGTAAGAGTGATGTATTCTCATTAAGATAGGATTGACAGCACACTCTATGTGTATTACCTTTTGCTTAATGCTAGCGTGTCAGGTATAAAGTGGTCGTGTGAAGGACTGTGTAGACGTCCCTGCGACAATGAATATGTCGCCTTTTCAAGTTGCTCTCTTCCGCAACTTGTTGTCTCTGAGTCACCAACTCCTTCTCAATTTCATTCAAATGGAGAAATTGGGAGAGTGCAGAACATCAAAACCGCGCCGCTCACCGCTTCAAAGATGTGTTCTGTCGGATTTTGATCTCCTTCATCCTGTTTCCTTGGTTTTCTCTATACATAACGGGGAAACCAAGTGGATGCGGATAGGTTTCCGATAGCGCACTCATGGCTGAGGCTAGAAAGCAAGGGAATATTATGTGGCATACCTTCGCGCGAACTCTACGAAAGTGGTCCATTGCCTTAGTAACTGTGATTGGCATTTTGACCTTGAGCATCACCATTGCGCCATCTGCATTTGCGAGGGCAAATTCAAGTGCAGTGAAAATTCCACCACAGTTAATCGCAGCATGGCAGCGAGAAGGAATTACGAATCTCCCAGATGCTCAATATGTATTCATTAAAGATGTGAACGCGCCTGGTGTGAGCGCGCCTGGATCGAATACCGGTGTAAATGTTGCTACGAATGGCGGGATTAGCCCCCAATGGTTCTGTAATTGCTATGAGGTACACAATGTTAGGATCGCACATGATGGAGCTTGGACATTTCTCCAAGCAGCAACAGCAAATGGAGGGTCAGGTGGAGGACATCTTACACTTTCTGTCAATAAGTCAATCACCAATTCACGCACTAATAGCGGCGGGGTAAGTGCAACCTTCATTAACGGGCAACTCGGATTTAATACAAGTGGCACCGCCTCGGTAACAACGTCTTATACGATCGATGTTCCGGCCGGTCAAACTTGGAAGTTGTCTGCATATGCGGGCATGAATGTGTATACTTATGACATCTATTTTAATCCCATATTAGGTGATACCTACTATGTAGCAACAGATCAAGCCTTCCAATATGATAGCATTATTCACTTTGTGGCTCTGCGTCTCAGTTAGAGGGATTGGATAGCCCTACTAAAGGACAGCCACAGCCACGGTGATAGGCGCAAGCCAATCGAGCATTTCCTGAATCTTGCTGGTAGCTGCCAATGAGTTCAAGTAATGCTCATCTAAGTATTACCGCAAGGAGGGTGGGAGCCGCCTTCGGCCAAGTCGTAAAATATAGTCGTTGATCGCAACCTTGTGTTTGCGGTGACACCGTTCGCCATAAGCGGAAAGGCGACATGAACATGCGCAAGAGATTTACTATCGTTCAGTCGTTGCTTATCGTGGGGTCTATAGTAGCAATTTCAGGCTGCGGACAGCAGACAGGATCTGCGGCATTCTCCAATCAGCCGCGCACTTCTCCTTGGTCCTTGCAATGGATCTCGTCAACGACATCGCCTGCACTGCTCCCTGCCGCATTCGCGGCGAGCGCCTATACAGTTGATCCTACTGGCAACCGAAACGTTCCAAATACAGTAACCTGGCTATTGACTACCTCTACGTTTGGCCTGGCTATTGTCTACCTTGATCCAGCCAAACAGAACGTAGCTCTTGCGTATTTTGCGCATTCTGAGGAGTGGCAACTCGAAGCCGTGGTGAGTGTTACAGAGCCGACTGCAGCCACAGGATATACGGGTTCTGATCTCCTTTCTTTACCCCAAGGCTCTTACTCCAGCGCTTCCGGCGTGCGCGCAACGGAACCTTCCTCAACAATACAATTATGGCTGTCCTCGCAACACACATTTGCATTTGCATTTGTCCCTGAATCTCTAGGTACGTCTCCGTCTGGGACACAAAGTGTGGTTATTCGTGACCATAATGGATGGTTGATACACGATGTTTCTCTTTCCACGGCTATAGTTTCAATAGGAGATCGGCTATTGGTGTTTAGTGGAACTGTTCCAGACAACCAGATACTCGCCCTAACCGGTCAGTGTATTGATAAATTATCTCAGTTGACACGCTCTACTCCACCGCAGTAAACGCTGTAACTAAGCTTCCTGGGACCTTTTCAACCCGCGGCGGTATCGTGCGTAAGTATGGGTGGAGAGCGCAAGAAGCGCGCTTGTCCACGTCGAGATGAGAGGCATGCGGATGGCGCGTGCGCGGCGCGGGCAGGTAGAGGAGTTTGCGAAAGAGGCCTGGCGCGTGTCAACGTATTCACGCTCGAACAGTTCCAACGATTTGGGGTGTCTGCTGACCACCCTGATCGTGGCGGTCTGTCTGTTTGTGCCACTGGTTGGCCACATCTTTCTGACCGTCATGATTATCGGTGACGATCTCAGCACGACGGAGAAGCTGCTCTGGCTCTTGCTGGTCTGGTTGGTGCCGGTGGCTGGCCCATTGCTGTACCTGCTGCTTGGCCAGCGGCGCAACCGCCTGTTGTAGCTGCATTTCCGCAACACACATAACCACATGCCGACGCCCTGACTGGGGAAGCTCAGAAAGGCGTCGGCCTCCTATTTTCCAGCGCTTGCTGCCACGGACGCCTCCTCAGATTCGCGTAGCTCTATCGCGCGAGCGTCGGCAAAAACAGGGATGCGGATGCGTCGCTAGACAGACGAGTAGGTGTATGTGTTACACTTCGCGTATCTTCCTCAAATGAAGTGTCGTCTGGCGCTGGTGGAATGGCGCTGATGGCGGCCCGGCGGATACACATCTTCTCGACCTTGACGCTGTTATTGTGATACACGCGAACGGAGGGATGATGGCCAATGGACATTTCTGGCAGCTACACGCTCAATGCTCCCCGCGAACAGGTCTGGGACGCCCTGCTTGATCCTGACCTCCTCAAACGCGCCATTCCCGGGTGTGAGTCGCTCGAACAGACCGGCGACAACCAGTACGCGATGCGCCTGAATGTCGATGTGGCGGGAGTCAAAGGGGCCTACCAGGGTACCATGCGCGTCCTCGATGCCCAGAAGCCGGAGTCGTACCGTGTCGTGGTCGATGGCGCGGGCGCTCGTGGCATCCTGCACAGCGATGGCGTGCTCCGGCTGGCTGCTAACGACGCTGGCGCGACAGACATCCACTATACCGGGCAGGCGCAGCTTGGTGGACCGGTTGCCAGCATTGGCGCGCAGGTGGCGCGTGGCGCGGCCAGCATGCTCCTCAAGCGATACTTCGGTCGCATAGCGAGTCTGCTGCCTGCTGTGTCAGCTGTACCAGTTGCTGACCAAGTGGCCTCGGTCGCTGCGCCCGTCGCCGCATCGGCTGGCCCTGAAGCGCCCGTACCTGCCGCAGTAGCTGCTCCGGCTGAGCCGCCACCAACCAGCGCGCCCGCTGATATACCGCCCACCGTTGCCGACGCGGCCCCGACGGAGACGTTCACCATACCATCGCCTGCCTCGGCAGTGCCGGGGTTATACGCTCCACCGCCGCCTGCCGCGCCGCCACCCACGCCCGCCCGCTCCTCCACGCCCGCGCCAGCGGCGCTATCGGAACGCAGCATCGAAACCCAGCGCAGCTCGGCCGGGTTCATCGGCGTCATAGTAGCGATTCTCGCGGTGGTGGTCGTCGTGATCGTCGTTCTGGTCGTCGTCGGAGCGTTTCGCTAGCTGAGCCAGGTCTCGTCGACGCCTGTCCAATGTGTCTCCAGAGCACGTCTCCAGGATATATCTCCAAAGGCGAGATACATAGCACACTGTAGTGCGGAACTGTAGTGCGACATGTGAAGTAGCGGCGATGCGCATTCAGGCAGCATCGTCACAATCGTCACAACGGCCAGCGTCACACCGTCCCGGACGGTCGTCTGGGGACGCCATCGAGCGGTGACGCGCAAGAGAGGACCGGAGACGTGGAACAAAACATTCGCGTAACCGTGAACGGGGAAGAGCAACAGAGCGCTGTCGAACCCCGCACGCTATTGGTGCATTACCTGCGCGACGTACTCAATCTCACCGGCACTCACGTCGGATGTGATACTGGCCAGTGCGGTGCCTGCACTGTCCTGCTGAACGGCCAACCCGTGAAGAGCTGCATGGTGCTGGCGGTCCAGGCGGATGGCGCGCAGGTGCAGACGGTGGAGGGGCTGGCGCGGAATGGCGAATATCACCCGATTCAGACTGCCTTCTGGGAGAAGCACGGCCTGCAATGCGGCTTCTGCACGCCCGGCATGATGATGGCCGCCGTCGGACTGCTGCAGCGCAGCCCGAACCCCACCGATGACGAGATTCGCGAGCAACTCGAAGGCAATCTCTGCCGCTGCACTGGCTACCAGAATATCGTCGCCGCCGTACGCTCCGCCGCCGAGGCGATGGGCGCCGGCTCCGCGCAGCCAGCAACCGCTGGAACCGCTGGCGAATAGAGGGAGGGTTAACCTATGTCAGTCTCCCGCCTCTTTGGCGCGACCGTCAAGCGCCGCGAAGATCCCCGGCTCATCACCGGCAAGGGCATGTATACCGACGACTTCAAGCTGCCCGGCATGCTCCACATGGTCATCCTGCGCAGCCCCTATGCCCACGCCCGCATCACCTCGCTGGATGTGAGCAAG
>JAICKD010000734.1 GCA_025928125.1 Ktedonobacterales bacterium | reverse complement strand
GGCGGCGGACCCGCGCACATCGCCGATTGGCGCGGCGTCGCCAGACACCAGCCGTCCCGCCTCGGCGCAGGTGGCCGCATCGAGGCGCTTGCCGCGTAGATAATCTTCGACCGTGGCGGCGCGCACGATGGTTGGCGCGACGCTGCCAAGGGTGATGCGCGCGTCTTCAACCACATCATCAGCGGTGAAGGTCAGCACAAAGGCGACATTGATGACGGAGATCGCCTGAGCGCGCCGCAATCCCAGCTTGAGAAACAGGCCGCGTTGATTGGCGCCCATCGCTGGAATGCGTATCTCGCGCAACAACTCGTTCGGGCGCAGCACGGTGCGGCGCACGCCTTCGTAGAAGCTTTCCAGCGGGATAGTGCGCTCACCTGCGCGACTCACGAGCACGACCGAGGCGTCGAGCGCCATCAGCGGGGTGATGGTGTCGTTGGCTGGCGAGGCGGTGATGAGGTTGCCCGCGACCGTGGCGCGCGTGCGAATCTGCGGCGCGCCCACCTCGCTACAGGCCTGGGCCAGCGGCAACGCCTGCTCACCGCAGACGGCGGACGCCATCACGTCGTTGTGCGTGGCCAACGCGCCCAGCACGATGCAATCGCCCTCCTGGCGCACATAGCGCAGGTCTGAGAGCGCAGTTATATCGAGCAGCGTGTTGGTCGGCTTGATGCCGCGTGAAAGCTCGACCAGCACGTCGGTCCCGCCCGCGATGACGCGCGCCTGATCGCCGTAGTGGTCGAGGAGATCGAGCGCCTCATCGAGTCGAGTTGGGCGCAGGTAGGTCTGCCACATCGCAGCCACCCCCTTCATCATTGATTTATCCCGGAAATATCGAAGGGTTCGCGCGTTGGGGTTACCAAACGCCCGATGGGATTAGAGACCATCTTACCATCGCGGTAAACCGTTCTGCTACGGAGAATAGTCCGCATGATGCGCCCGCGCAGTTGCCGCCCGACATACGGGCTGTGCGGATGGCGATAGAACAGGTCTTCTGGTCGCAGCGTTGATGTCGCGTCCAGATCGACGAGCGCGAGATCGGCGTCCGAGCCGATGGCGAGCAGCCCCTTTCCGGGGAGACGGAAGCGCTGGGCAACGTACTCCGCCGTCACACGAGCGATCAGCGTGAGGGGGAGCGCGCGACCGTGATAGCCCTCGGTGAGCATGAGTTGGAGCAGTGTCTGGCAGCCCGAAATACCGCCCCAGACGCGGAAGAAATTCGGGTCGCTCTTCATGCTCGCTGGCGCGGGCGAATGGTCCGAGGCCACCATTGGCAGCGTTCCATCGGCGAGGTAGCCCCAGAGTTGGTCGCGCTCCGCCGCTGATCGCACCGGGGGCGCGCACTTTGCCAGCGCGCCGATGGCTTCGACATCCTCCTCGGTGAAGACGAGATAGTGCGGGCATGTCTCGCAACTGACATCCACCCCACGCTGCCGCGCCGCCGCCACCAGCGCGACCCCGCGCCCGGTGCTGACGTGGACCACATGCAGGGCGCAGCCGGTCTCTTCGGCGAAGAGGATGGCGCGCTCGATGGCCTCCAACTCGGCCACGATGGGACGCGACGCGAGGTAGTCGCGGATGCCGGTGCGCCCCTCGGCGAGTGCGCGGGCGGCAAGCTCGCGGGTGACCGTATCGTTCTCGGCATGCACCGCGACGATGCGGCCAAGCTGGGCGGCGCGCGCCATGCCCTCGTACAGCGTCAGGTCATCGACGGCGGAAAAGTCGTCGATGCCACTCGCGCTCATGAACGCCTTGAAGCCAACCACGCCCGCCTCGGCCAGCTCATCAAGACATTCCAGGTTGCCGGGAACCAGCCCACCCCAGAGGGCAAAGTCCACCAGCGAGGACGCCTCTGCGGCGGCCAGTTTGAGGCGAAAACTCGCGCCGTCGGTCGTCGGTGGATGGGCATTGAGCGGCATCTCGATGTAGGTGGTCGCGCCGCCAGCCGCCAGCGCGCGCGTACCCGTCGCAAAGCCCTCCCACTCGGCGCGCCCCGGCTCGTTGAAATGCACATGGGCGTCGATCACGCCGGGAAAAACGTGCAACCCGGCGCAGTCAATCTCCTCATCGGCGCTTCCGGCAAGCTCGGGCGCCTCGGCGACGATCACCCCGTCGGCGATGCCAAGGTCGGCGCGACGCACCCCGGCGCTGGAGACCAGTGTGCCATGGCGCAGCAGCAGATCGAACTCGCTCATGCGGCGTCTCCTCCACTGGCGAGGAGCAGTATGAAGCGCTCCAGCACCTCGACGGCCACCGCGACATCCTCCACTGCGACGGAT
>JAICKD010000624.1 GCA_025928125.1 Ktedonobacterales bacterium | reverse complement strand
TGGGCGTGCGGCAGGCGCGCGGGCCGTGGCGATAAACGCCGTCCGCGCGTCCCCAGAGAGATCCAGGGCTTCGACGAGCAACTGGAGGGTATCGCGGCGAGGCACACGCTTCACTCCGCGCTCCAGATCGCTGATGGCGCGCGCGCTCAAACCAGCTCGTTCGGCCAGCTCCTCCTGCGACATGCCAGCAAAAATACGATGCCGCCGGAGCAGGTCGCCGAATGCTAGCGGCTCATCCTGGGTCATTGCGTCCATCCTGTCGCACGTCTGGCCTGCCTGCCCGCTCTATCGCCACCGTCCGCCAGCGAAGTGGAACAATGCGCTGTAGACAATGCAGTCTACCGCAAGATGCACACCCCAAATATGCATTGAGGCGGCGACGTCCTTCATGCGTGGAAGCGACTGGTGGTGTGGCGCAGACGCGCTGATACGTACCATCGGGGGGTTCTCACCCAGATGGTCCATCCCGCCCGTATCTCTAGTAGAGGAGTCATGTTTGTGGTACTATAGCGCAGTCTCATTGCCTGCGCCCTGCTCCACCTGCATTGATTGGATGAATCCTGGACTCGGCTCATGGCCCGGAGGAGAGCGACATGCCGGAGAAGCATGGTTGGTCAGAGGCGGAATTTCTCGATATCGTAGGCTCGCTGGAGACCGGCGAGATGCCAACGGTAGTCGTGAATGCCCCCTTTGATAAAAGCTTCGCAGGTTCCAACTCCTCCATTTCCTCCAACTCCTCCGACTACGGGCCTCGCGAGCACTGGCCTACTGTCTCGGTGGTCATCCCGGCGCACAATGAGGCGCGCAACCTGCCCTATGTGCTCCGGGAACTGCCAGAACTTGTCACTGAGGTGATTCTGGTAGACGGCAACTCGACCGATGCGACCGTGGACGTGGCAAGGGTACTGTGGCCGGATATCGTGATTGCGGGGCAGCCTGGGCGTGGCAAGGGCGACGCACTGCGCGCGGGGGTGGCGCTCAGTCACGGCGAGATCATCGTCCTAATGGACGCGGATGGCTCAACCAAACCGCAGGAGATCGAGCTGTTCGTGGCGGCGCTCATTAGCGGCCACGCCGATTATGTGAAAGGCTCACGCTACCTCTCCGGTGGCGGCAGCGAGGATTTCACGCCGCTGCGCAGGATGGGGAACTGGTTCCTGAATGCCTGTGCGAACTTGCTCTACCATACCCATTTCACTGATTTTTGCTACGGGTTCAACGCATTTTGGCGCGAGTGCATCCCCGTCATTCCCATTGAATGTGATGGTTTTGAGGTCGAGGCCCAGCTGAATTGTCGCGCCGTGCGCTCTGGTCTGCGCATCATCGAAGTTCCCAGCATCGAACGACCGCGTCAACATGGGGAAAGTCACCTCATGCCACTGCGCGATGGCTGGCGCATTCTCCGCGCCATTCTGCGCGAGCGCCACTGGAAACCGATGCGTGCAGCCATCCCCGATACCCAGTCCAGGAAGGCGATGCGCACGAGAGGTCAGCGCATCACCTCGGCATATCCGCCCTCCCGCCCGAACGCGCCGCGCACCAGACCGCGCTCTGCCACGATAACGCCCGAGGTCCAGCGGGAGACGGACCGGCGCAATGGCTCGTCTCCTCATTGATGCGACGTGATGCGACTTGATGCGCTCGGCAACAGGTAGGCGGGGACTTACTGGAACGGTGGCCCCTATGGCGACATCACAGGCGGCGACATCAACCCAATGGCGCCCACATCCACAGGCCAGCACAACGGCGCGTATTCGCCTGCTGATGATCCACCTGGGGCTGCTCCTGCTCGCGCAATCATTGTTCGCGTATCTCTCCGTCACGCGGACGCCATCGCATGCCGCGTCGGCCAGCGCAGCCTCCGGCGGGGCATCCAACGTGATGACGCCCAATGCGGCCGATACATTCCTGATCCCCTATCCTGCCCGCACCACACCGTCGCTGACCGGCTATTTCCGTGGCGTCGACCTTTTCGGCGCGTGGCAGAGCGCGTGGGGCCACGCGGATGCCTTCCCAACCACCGCACAGCTGGACTACTACCAGAAGAAAGGGCTGGCGACCTTCCGCGTGCCGCTTCTCTGGGAACATCTGCAACCAACACTCATGGGGCCGCTCGACCCAACATACCTGGATAAGATGGACCTGCTGGTCGCCGAAGCGGTAGCGCGCCATGAGCGCGTGATTTTCACGTTCATCAACCAGGGCGTCTATCCCGCGCGCAACGGCAGCGCAGACGGGTCGGCCACGGTACCTGCAAAGGCGTTCTCGAACGTCTGGCAGCAGCTCGCGCTTCACTATCGCGGCAATGCTGGCGTCCTGGCCTATGACCTGATGAACGAGCCATATCACGACACCGAGTGGCCCGTCCATGCGCAGGAGGCCATCTATGCGATCCGGGCAATCGACATTAGTAAACCTATCATCGTCATGCCAGAGGACGAGAGCTTCACGGGGTACGGGCTTGACAACGGCTTCCGGGGCTACCAGGATCCGGCAAACAGCCTGTGGTACGAGATTCATATCTACTTTGACCACGATGGCTCCGGCCAGTACGCGGGCAGCTATGACGACGAGGATGCATATCCGATGGTGGGCGTGGATCGTGTCCGCCCGTTTGTGCAGTGGTGCCAGAGGTATGGATTCCGCTGCTACGTCGGTGAGTACGGCATACCAGGCGGCTGGATCGCTGGCGACGACCGGACCACGTTCGGCGCGCCCACGAACGATCCCCGCTGGAACATCGTTCTCGACAACTTCCTCGCCTATCTCGATCAGCATCAGATCAGCGGGACGTACTGGAACGG
>JAICKD010000861.1 GCA_025928125.1 Ktedonobacterales bacterium | reverse complement strand
GTCTACGCCGCCTCCGAAGAGTGCGAAGACGCCCGTGAGCAGCAGCGGCCAGATCAGCCACTGACCGCCCCAGTACGGCCCAGTGATGGCAGGCTCAGCCAGATAGAGAATCAGGAGGTTGAGGATGAAGGCGAAGACCCACAGCCGCAGCGCCCAGAACGCCAGCGCGCGCGGCGATGCCTTCGCCCGGCGCCCAAAGAGCAGCGCCAGCCCCACCATCACCGCCGTGACGATACACGCGCCCAGCACGGCCAGCCAGAAAATGATCATTCAGTCCGCTCCCCACGCGCCCATATGCTCCGCACATCCGCAGCCAGAATAGTATACGCCTGAGTGGGGCGACGGGGTAGATGGTAGGGCGAATGCATGGTGGCGGCATGTACCTGAGAAGCGCGGGCGGTTGAAACCGCGCCTGAACGGCCTCGCTGCGCTCCGCCACAAAGTCCGCCTGCGCGGACTCCCCAGACCCCGCCCGGCGATCGTCTACACAGGGCAGATGGGAGTAACCCGCGAAGGCGGGTTTCGTGGCCGCAGGCCATAAAGGCGCGGTTTTAACCGCCTGCCAAAACGTCGCCAGTCCCTACTCTCCCGCACCGTTCCCGTCGGCGTTGCGAGCCACCTCGCCCTCGACGACGCGACCGGGCAGCGGCATATGGCCGTTCTGCGCGACCGGGGCGGGCGACTCACCCGGCGTCACCACCGGCACCGAGCCGAGCGCGGCGACCGCAATCTCATCCAGCGCGGGCGCCTCCGCCTGGTTGATGAGCGCCAGAATCTCGTCGCTTTCCAGCTCCTCGCGCTCAAGTAGCGCCTCCGCCACGGCGATGACCGCCGCGCTGTGGCGTTCCAGCAGCGCCCGCACCTCGGTATACGCCTGGCGCAGCAACGCCTCAACCTCGCGCCGCGTGATGGGGTCGGTATAGATGCGCTCGGGCGCCATCGTAGCGGAGGCAGAGAAGAACTCGTCGCCCATGCCCCAGTGGGCGATGTAGTGGAAGGCAAGCTCCGTCGCCCGGTGCAGGTCGCCGCCCACGCCGTTGAGCCGCGTATGCAGGAATAGCTCCTCCGAGGCGCGACTCGCCAGCAGCGTCTCCATCTCGGCGAAGACCTCGTCCGCCGACTGAGTGACGATCTCCTCCAGTGGCTTATAGGCGACGAACGCCTCGCCATTGGAACCCAGGCGCTTGGCAATCGTCGCGTGCGAGACGCGATAGCGCGACACCAGCTTCACCTGCGCCACCGCATGGCCCGCCTCGTGATACGAGAGGCGGCGCTTCTCCAGCGTCGAGAGCGTGCGCGGGTAGCGGATGCCGTGCTCGTGCGTCTCGCGCGCCTCGCAGATATCCTGATAGGTGATGGTCTGGCGGCCATCGAAGTGGGCAAGAACCACCGCCTCATTGATGACGTGCTTGATGGCGACCGGCGTGTAGCCCACCATATCCGTCACCAGCTTCTGCACCGAGATATCGTCGTGATGCACCCGCTCCAGATAGTACTCGATGACCTCGCCACGGTTGGCGTCGCTGGGCGCCGTCACGATGATCTTGCGGTCGAAGCGCCCTGGACGGAGCAGCGCCGCGTCCAGTGAGTCGGGGATATTGGTCGCACCGACG